>NZ_JASKYR010000075.1:0-15638 GCF_041028215.1 Streptomyces flavofungini | reverse complement strand
GACGTACTTCGGGGACTTCGCGCGGGCCACCGCGGGCCTCGGCACCGACCTCGTCCTGCTGCACGGCTACCCCTACCACCGCAGCGCCGCGCACCTCGCCGCCGTCTTCCCGCACGTGTACGCGGACCTCGGCCCCGCCCTCGTACGCACCGGGGCGCGGGCGGCGGCCGTGCTCGCGGAGATCCTGGAACTCGCCCCCTTCGGCAAGCTGCTGTTCTCCAGCGGCGCGCACGGGCTTCCCGAGCTGCACGTGGTGGGGGCGCACCTGTTCCGGGAGGCGCTCGGCCGGGTGCTCGGCACCTGGGTCGCCGACGGGGCCTGGTCGCTCAGCGACGCGCAGCGGGTGGCGGGACTGCTCGCGGCGGGCAACGCCCGCCGCGTCTACGGACTGTCGGAAGGCAGCGGGTCAGACGGCCGAGAGCTGTGAGTCGTCCGCCTGGGCGGGCACGTCCGCCGTAGTGACGGGGCGCTCCCGCAGCGAGAGCAGCACCCGCATCACGAAGATCCAGACCAGGCAGGAGCCGAACATGTGCAGGCCGACCAGGAGCTCCGGCAGGTCCGTGAAGTACTGGACGTAGCCGATGGCGCCCTGGGCCAGCAGGATCAGGAACAGCTCGCGGGTGCGGGCCAGCGGCCCGGCGGGCGCGTCCACGGCCTTGAGGACGAACCAGAGGGCGAACGTCAGCGTCACCACGATCCAGGCGAGGACCGCGTGCAGCTTGGTCACGCCCTCCCAGTCCAGGCCGATCGGCGCCAGGTTCATCCGGGGCACGTCGCTGGAGTCGCCCGCGTGCGGTCCCGCGCCCGTCACGACCGTGCCCACCGCGATCAGCAGCCCCGACGCCGCGACCAGGAACCACACGAGCTGCGCCACGGCCTTGCCGACCAGCGGGCGCGCCTCGGCGTCGCCCTCACGGGTGCGCTGCCACATGGTGACGGCGACCGCGATCAGGGCGGAGGAGAGCAGGAAGTGCGCGGCCACGGTGTAGGGGTTCAGGCCGACGAGCACCACGATGCCGCCGAGCACGGCATTGCCCATGACCAGCCAGAACTGGGTCCAGCCGAGCCGGGTGAGACTGCGCCGCATCGGCTTCTGGGAGCGGGCCGCGATGATCGCCCAGCCGACGGCCGCGCAGAGCACGTACGTCAGCATGCGGTTGCCGAACTCGACGGCCCCGTGGAAGCCCATCTCGTGGGTGGCCGTCAGGGAGTCGTCCGTGCACTTGGGCCAGGTCGGGCAGCCGAGCCCCGAGCCGGTGAGACGGACGGCGCCGCCCGTCACCACGATCACGACCGTCATGGCGAGCGAGATGAAGGCCGCCCGCTGGACGGTCCGCTGAGTGGGAGTCCAGCGCTCGGCGATGTAGGCGAGCGGGTTCCGCGCGGCTTGAGCGACGTCGGCTCGGGTCACGTTTGGCACGAGCCCCATCGTAGGGGGCCGCTTGTGCACGGCTTCACGAGGGGGACGTATGCGGCGCATTTGTGACGGCGGTTACGCCGTTTCCGTGGCGCCGGGGACGCTTACTCCCAGCGGAAGAACCGCGCCGCCGCGCCGAGCCCGAGCACCGCCCACACCGCGAGGATGCCGAGGTCGCCCCAGGGCAGACCCGCACCGTGCTGGAGCACGTCGCGCAGACCGTCCGAGAGCGCCGAGACGGGCAGCAGCCCGAGGAGCGTCCGCGCCGCCTCCGGGAACTTGTCCAGCGGCACGATGACGCCGCCGCCGACGAGCAGCAGCAGGAAGACGAGGTTGGCGGCGGCCAGCGTGGCCTCGGCCCTGAGGGTGCCCGCCATCAGCAGGCCGAGCCCGGAGAAGGCGGCCGTGCCGAGCAGGAGGAGCAGCAGTACGGAGACGGGGCTGCCGTGCGGCGACCAGCCGAGCCCGAAGGCGATGACTGTGAGCAGCGCGATCTGGAGGACCTCGGTGACCAGGACGGACAGCGTCTTCGCGGCCATCAGGCCCCAGCGGGGCAGCGGGGACGCGCCGAGCCGCTTGAGCACTCCGTAGCGCCGCTCGAAGCCGGTCGCGATGGCCTGCCCGGTGAAGGCGGTGGACATCACGGCGAGGGCGAGGACGCCGGGCGCGAGGAAGTCCACGGCCTCGCCCTTGCCGGTGTCGACGATGTCGACGGCGCTGAAGAGTACGAGCAGCAGGGTGGGGATGACGACCGTGAGGAGGAGCTGCTCGCCGTTGCGCAGCAGCATCTTCGTCTCGAACGCCGCCTGGGCGGCGATCATGCGGGGGAGCGGGGCGGCGCCCGGCTTCGGCGTGTACGTACCTGCGGCGCTCATCCGCGGAGCTCCTTACCCGTGAGCTCCAGGAAGACGTCTTCCAGGGTGTGGCGTTCGACCGAGATGCGGTCCGGCATGACCCCGTGCTGGGCGCACCAGGAGGTGACCGTGGCGAGGAGCTGCGGGTCGACCGTGCCGCTGACGCGGTAGGCGCCCGGGGTCGGCTCCGCCGCCGTCGAGTCCGGCGGCAGGGCCTTGAGCAGCGAGGCGACGTCGAGTCCGGGGCGCCCGGTGAAGCGCAGGGTGTTCTCGGCGCCGCCGCGGCACAGCTCGTCGGGGCTGCCCTGGGCGATGACCTTGCCCGCGTCGATGATCGCGACGTCGTCGGAGAGCTCCTCGGCCTCGTCCATGTGGTGCGTGGTGAGGATGACGGAGACGCCGTCGCGGCGCAGCTCGCGGACGAGGTCCCAGGTGGCCCGGCGGGCCTGCGGGTCGAGGCCCGCGGTCGGCTCGTCGAGGAAGACCAGCTCGGGCCTGCCGACCACGGCCATCGCGAGGGCGAGGCGCTGCTGCTGGCCGCCGGAGAGCCGCCGGTAGCTGGTGCGCCCGCAGCTCCCGAGGCCGAGGCGCTCGATGAGCTCGCCGACGTGCAGTGGCTCGGCGTGCAGCTTGGCGACGTGGCGCAGCATCTCGTCCGCGCGGGCGCCGGAGTAGACGCCGCCCGACTGGAGCATCACGCCGATCCGGGGCCGCAGCGCGGCGGCCTCGCGGACCGGGTCGAGGCCGAGCACGCGGGCGGTGCCGGAGTCCGGCTGCCGGTAGCCCTCGCAGGTCTCGATCGTGGTGGTCTTGCCGGCGCCGTTGGGGCCGAGGACGGCGGTGATGCCCGCCCCGGCCGTCAGGTCCAGACCGTCGACTGCGGTCTTCGTTCCGTACCGCTTGACCAGATCCTTGATCCGGACGACGGGCTCGTTTCGCATGGTGAGCCAGTCTAGGGACGCCGTCGGGCCGCCGGGCGCGCGGGGCGGGGGCGCGCGGGTGTGCCCGTCCGGCCCAGTGCGCCCGCATTCTCCGCGAGGCCCGCGCGGACGCACAAATGCCCGGTGGGAGGGGGTGTGAGCATGGTGCGACAGGCCCCTCATGAGGCCTTCCGGGCCCCACCGGTTTGATCGATCAATGATCGTTTCCGCAGGTCAGCTTAGGTGAACCTAAGTGACGCAGCGCACCGGGCCGTGATCGCGGCGCGGGTTGTCAGGGTCTGAGGAATTACGCAACAATGGCGTTGTGAAAAACGTTGGCGAGGCTCCGCAGGAGGAACTCGCGACCGGTGAGCGTTCGACGCGCAACCGTGTCGCGCGCTCCATCCTGGACCACGGCCCCTCCACCGTCGCCGATCTCGCGAAGCGCCTCGGCCTCACCCAGGCCGCCGTCCGCAGGCACCTCGACGCCCTCGCCCATGAGAACGTCGTGGAGCCGCGCGACCAGCGCGTCTATGGCGCGCGGACCCGCGGCAGGCCCGCCAAGGTCTTCGCCCTGACCGACTGTGGACGCGACGCCTTCGACCAGTCGTACGACAAGCTGGCGGCGGACGCGCTCCGGTGGATCACCGAGCACCACGGCGAGGGAGCGGTCGTCGAGTTCGCCCGGGCGCGCATCGCCGCCCAGGCCGAGACGTACAGGCAGGCGGTCGAGGCCGCGCCCCCCGAGGCGCGGGCCGAGGCTCTGGCGAAGGCATTGACCGCCGACGGGTACGCTGCTACGGCGCGTAGCGCGCCGGTCGGCGAGCAGCTCTGCCAGCACCACTGCCCGGTCGCCCATGTCGCCGAGCAGTTCCCGCAGCTGTGCGAGGCCGAGACGGAGATGTTCTCCGCGCTTCTCGGCACGCATGTGCAGCGCCTTGCCACCATCGCCCACGGAGACGGCGTCTGCACGACGTTCATCCCGCGCAGCGGCGGCACCGCTCCCCAGCGAGCACAGACCACCAATTCAGCATCAGCAAGCACGGCCGGGAGGAACCCCGCATGACTCTCCCCACGGAGACTGCCCACCCCGAACTCGAGGGCCTGGGCAACTACGAGTACGGCTGGGCCGACTCCGACGCCGCCGGTGCCTCTGCCAAGCGCGGCATCAACGAGGACGTCGTCCGCGACATCTCCGCGAAGAAGAACGAGCCGGAGTGGATGACCAAGCTCCGCCTCAAGGGCCTGCGCCTCTTCGACAAGAAGCCCATGCCGAACTGGGGCTCGGACCTGTCGGGCATCGACTTCGACAACATCAAGTACTTCGTGCGCTCCACGGAGAAGCAGGCGGAGTCCTGGGAGGACCTGCCCGAGGACATCAAGAACACGTACGACAAGCTCGGCATCCCCGAGGCGGAGAAGCAGCGCCTCGTCGCCGGTGTCGCGGCGCAGTACGAGTCCGAGGTCGTCTACCACCAGATCCGTGAGGACCTGGAGGAGCAGGGCGTCATCTTCCTCGACACGGACACCGCGCTCAAGGAGCACCCGGAGCTCTTCAAGGAGTACTTCGGCACGGTCATCCCGGTCGGCGACAACAAGTTCGCCTCGCTGAACTCCGCCGTGTGGTCCGGCGGCTCGTTCATCTACGTCCCCAAGGGCGTGCACGTCGAGATCCCGCTCCAGGCCTACTTCCGCATCAACACGGAGAACATGGGCCAGTTCGAGCGGACGCTGATCATCGTCGACGAGGACGCCTACGTCCACTACGTCGAGGGCTGCACCGCGCCGATCTACAAGTCGGACTCGCTGCACTCCGCCGTCGTGGAGATCATCGTCAAGAAGGGCGGCCGCTGCCGCTACACGACGATCCAGAACTGGTCGAACAACGTCTACAACCTGGTCACCAAGCGCGCCGTGGCGTACGAGGGCGCGACCATGGAGTGGATCGACGGCAACATCGGCTCCAAGGTGACGATGAAGTACCCCGCCGTCTACCTCATGGGCGAGCACGCCAAGGGCGAGACGCTGTCCATCGCCTTCGCGGGCGAGGGCCAGCACCAGGACGCCGGTTCCAAGATGGTCCACATGGCGCCGAACACGTCCTCGAACATCGTCTCCAAGTCGGTGGCGCGCGGTGGCGGTCGTACGTCGTACCGCGGTCTCGTCGAGATCGGCGAGGGCGCCGCCGGATCGAAGTCGAACGTGCTCTGCGACGCGCTGCTCGTCGACACGATCTCGCGCTCGGACACCTACCCCTACGTCGACGTCCGCGAGGACGACGTCTCCATGGGACACGAGGCCACCGTCTCCAAGGTCTCCGACGACCAGCTCTTCTACCTGATGAGCCGCGGCATGACGGAGTTCGAGGCGATGGCGATGATCGTGCGCGGCTTCGTCGAGCCGATCGCCAAGGAGCTCCCCATGGAGTACGCCCTGGAGCTCAACCGGCTGATCGAGCTGCAGATGGAGGGTTCGGTCGGTTAAGACCGGACACCGTCCCCGCAGCGAGCAGACTTCTTACGCAGAGAGAGAGCACGACGACAGCCATGGCTGAGGCTCAGAACTCCCCCAAGCCCTCGACTTCGCTCGGCCAGGGGGCACCCCCATCGGTCGGGTCGACGACCGCCGGGTCCATCGCGGTGGCCGCCGAGTCCACCGTCGCCACCCGCATGAGCGCGCCCCCGTCCTACGACGTGGACAGCTTCCCGGTGCCGCACGGCCGCGAGGAGGAGTGGCGGTTCACGCCGCTGGAGCGCCTGCGGGGCCTGCACGACGGCAGCGCGGTCGCCGACGGCGGCATCCGCGTCGAGGTGAGCGCCCCCGAGGGCGTCACCCAGGAGACCGTCGGCCGGGACGACGCGCGCGTCGGCAAGGCGGGCAAGCCCGTCGACCGCATCGCCGCCCAGGCCTACAGCTCCTTCGAGAAGGCCTCGGTCGTGACCGTCCCCAAGGAGACGGTGCTCACCGAGCCCATCCGGATCGCCGTGCACGGCGAGGGCGGCACCGCCTTCGCCCACCAGGTCATCGAGCTCGGCGCGTTCGCCGAGGCGCTGGTCGTCATCGACCACACCGGTGACGCCGTGCTCGCCGCCAACGTCGACTTCATCGTCGGCGACGGCGCCAAGCTGACCGTCGTCTCCGTCCAGGACTGGGACGACACCGCGGTGCACGTCGCCCAGCACAACGCGCTGGTCGGCCGTGACGCCTCCTTCAAGTCCGTGGTCGTCACCTTCGGCGGCGACCTGGTCCGCCTGCACCCGCGCGTGAACTACGCGGGCACCGGCGGCGAGGCCGAGCTCTTCGGCCTGTACGTGACGGACGCGGGCCAGCACCAGGAGCACCGCCTCCTGGTCGACCACAACACCCCGCACTGCAAGTCCAACGTCGTCTACAAGGGCGCGCTCCAGGGCGACGAGGCGCACGCGGTGTGGATCGGCGACGTGCTCATCGAGGCCGCCGCCGAGGGCACGGACACCTACGAGATGAACCGCAACCTGGTTCTGACCGACGGCGCCCGCGTCGACTCGGTGCCGAACCTGGAGATCGAGACCGGCGAGATCGTCGGCGCCGGCCACGCCTCGGCGACCGGCCGCTTCGACGACGAGCAGCTCTTCTACCTCCAGTCGCGCGGCATCCCGGAGGAGGAGGCCCGCCGTCTGGTCGTGCGCGGCTTCTTCGCCGAGCTGGTCCAGCAGATCGGCCTGCCGGACGTCGAGGAGCGCCTCATCGCCAAGATCGAAGAGGAGCTGGAGGCGACGGTCGCATGACCTTCGTACGCGCCTGTGGGCTGAGCGAGCTGGCCGAGGACACCCCGAAGCGGGTGGACCTCGACGGCACGCCGGTCTCGGTCGTCCACACCGAGGGCGAGGTGTTCGCGATCAACGACATCTGCTCGCACGCCAACGTCTCCCTCTCCGAGGGCGAGGTGGAGGACTGCCAGATCGAGTGCTGGCTGCATGGCTCCGCGTTCGACCTCCGCACCGGCAAGCCGTCCGGCCTCCCCGCGACGCGCCCTGTCCCCGTATACCCCGTAAAGATCGAAGGGGGCGATGTACTCGTTGACGTACATGCCTCCCTTCCCCAGGAGTCCTGAGGCACCCATGGCAACGCTTGAAATCAAGGACCTGCACGTCACCGTCGAGGCCGACAACGCCACGAAGGAGATCCTCAAGGGCGTCGACCTGACCGTGAAGCAGGGCGAGACCCACGCCATCATGGGCCCGAACGGCTCCGGCAAGTCGACGCTCGCCTACTCGGTCGCGGGTCACCCCAAGTACACGATCACCCAGGGCAGCGTGACCCTCGACGGCGAGGACGTCCTGGAGATGTCCGTCGACGAGCGCGCCCGCGCCGGCATGTTCCTCGCCATGCAGTACCCGGTCGAGGTCCCCGGCGTCTCGGTCTCCAACTTCCTGCGCACGTCGGCGACGGCGATCCGCGGCGAGGCCCCCAAGCTGCGCACCTGGGTGAAGGAGGTCAAGTCCGCCATGGAGCAGCTCCAGATGGACCCGGCCTTCGCCGAGCGCAACGTGAACGAGGGCTTCTCCGGCGGTGAGAAGAAGCGCCACGAGATCCTCCAGATGGAGCTCCTCAAGCCGAAGATCGCGATCCTCGACGAGACGGACTCCGGCCTGGACGTCGACGCCCTGCGCCAGGTCTCGGACGGCGTCAACCGCGTCCGCGAGACCGGTGAGGTCGGCACCCTGCTGATCACGCACTACACGCGCATCCTGCGCTACATCAAGCCCGACTTCGTGCACGTCTTCGCGAACGGCCGCATCGCCGAGTCCGGCGGCGCCGAGCTCGCCGACAAGCTGGAGGCCGAGGGCTACGAGGCTTACACGAAGGGTGGCGCATCCGCGTGACACAGCTGCCGGGCCTCCTCGACACCGAGGCGATCCGCAAGGACTTCCCGATCCTGGATCGCACGATCCACGACGGCAAGAAGCTCGTGTACCTGGACAACGCGGCGACCTCGCAGACGCCGCGCCAGGTCCTCGACGTGCTGAACGAGTACTACGAGCAGCACAACGCCAACGTTCACCGCGGCGTGCACGTCCTCGCCGAGGAGGCCACGGCGCTGTACGAGGGCGCCCGTGACAAGGTCGCCGCGTTCATCAACGCGCCCAGCCGCGACGAGGTCATCTTCACCAAGAACGCCTCGGAGTCGCTGAACCTCGTGGCCAACATGCTGGGCTGGGCCGACGAGCCCTACCGCGTGGATCACGAGACCGAGATCGTCATCACGGAGATGGAGCACCACTCCAACATCGTGCCGTGGCAGCTGCTCTCGCAGCGCACGGGCGCGAAGCTGAAGTGGTTCGGCCTCACCGACGACGGCCGCCTCGACCTGTCCGACATCGAGGAGGTCATCACGGAGAAGACGAAGATCGTCTCCTTCGTGCTCGTCTCCAACATCCTGGGCACGCACAACCCGGTCGAGGCCATCGTGCGCCGCGCCCAGGAGGTCGGCGCGCTCGTCCTGATCGACGCCTCCCAGGCCGCGCCGCACATGCCGCTGGACGTGCAGGCGCTCCAGGCCGACTTCGTGGCCTTCACCGGCCACAAGATGTGCGGTCCGACCGGCATCGGCGTCCTGTGGGGACGGCAGGAGCTCCTGGAGGACCTCCCGCCCTTCCTCGGCGGCGGCGAGATGATCGAGACCGTGTCGATGAACTCGTCGACGTACGCGCCCGCGCCGCACAAGTTCGAGGCGGGCACCCCGCCGGTCTCCCAGGCCGTGGGCCTGGGCGCCGCCGTGGACTATCTGTCGGCCATCGGCATGGACAAGATCGCCGCGCATGAGCAGGCGATCACGGAGTACGCGGTCAAGCGCCTCCTTGAGGTCCCCGACCTGCGGATCATCGGTCCGACGACGGCGGAGGAGCGCGGCGCCGCGATCTCCTTCACGCTCGGCGACATCCACCCGCACGACGTGGGCCAGGTGCTCGACGAGGAGGGCATCGCGGTGCGCGTGGGCCACCACTGCGCGCGCCCCGTCTGCCTGCGGTACGGAATTCCTGCGACCACGCGAGCGTCGTTCTATCTGTACTCCACGCCCGGCGAGATCGACGCGCTCGTCGACGGCCTGGAGCACGTACGGAACTTCTTCGGCTGAGGGGCTGACCGGGAACGTGAAGCTGGATTCGATGTACCAGGAAGTCATCCTGGACCACTACAAGCACCCCCACGGGCGTGGTCTGCGCGATGGCGACGCCGAGGTGCACCACGTCAATCCGACCTGCGGTGACGAGATCACCCTGCGCGTGAAGTACGACGGATCGACGATCGCCGACGTGTCGTACGAAGGGCAGGGCTGCTCCATCAGCCAGGCCAGCGCATCCGTCCTGAACGACCTCCTGGTCGGCAAGGAGCTGGCCGAGGCGCAGAAGATCCAGGCCGTGTTCCTGGAGCTGATGCAGTCCAAGGGCAAGCTGGAGCCGGACGACGCGATGGAGGAGGTCCTGGAGGACGCCGTCGCGTTCGCCGGGGTCTCGAAGTACCCGGCCCGAGTGAAGTGCGCCCTGCTGAGCTGGATGGCATGGAAGGACGCGACCGCCCAGGCCCTGGGCGAGACCGACGGGGCCGCTGAAAGGAAGACGGCATGAGCGAGAACGAGACACTCACGACGAAGCCCGCTTCGGAGGAAGAGGTCCGCGAGGCGCTGTACGACGTCGTCGACCCCGAGCTGGGCATCGACGTCGTCAACCTGGGCCTGATCTACGGCGTGCACATCGACGACGCGAACATCGCGACGATCGACATGACGCTGACCTCGGCGGCCTGCCCGCTGACGGACGTCATCGAGGACCAGGCGAAGTCCGCCACCGAGGGCATCGTGAACGAGCTCCGGATCAACTGGGTCTGGATGCCGCCGTGGGGCCCGGACAAGATCACGGACGACGGCCGCGAGCAGCTTCGGGCGCTCGGCTTCAACGTCTGAGCACCTGACTTCAGGGCGCTCGGGGCGGCTCGTCCGCCGCAGCAGGGCCTCCGCGCCGTCGTGACGGCACGGAGGCCCTGCTGTGCGTACGCCCGTACGCAACGATATGTACACTCGTACGCATGGGATACGCACTGCTGGCCGCGGCGATCGCGGCGGAGGTGGCCGGGACCACCGCCATGAAGTACAGCGAGGGGTTCAGCAGGCTGTGGCCGTCACTGATCACGGTGGCCGGGTATCTGCTGGCGTTCACCCTGCTCGCGCAGACCCTGAAGACGCTCTCGGTCGGCACGGCGTACGCGATCTGGGCGGGCATCGGCACGGCCGCCGTCGCCGCGATCGGCATGCTGTTCCTGGGGGAGAGCACCAGCCCGGTCAAGGTCGCGGGCATCGCGCTCGTGATCGTCGGCGTCGTCGTGCTCAACCTCGGGGGTTCGCACTGATGCCGCGCCGCTACGACCCCGAGCGGCGGCAGCGGATCATCGACGCCGCGATCAGGGTGGCGGGCGCGAAGGGGATCGGCGGGCTCAGCCACCGTTCGGTGGCGGCGGAGGCGGACGTGCCGCTGGGCTCCACGACGTACCACTTCAAGACGCTGGACGAACTGCTCGTCGCCGCCCTGCGCCAGGCCAACGAGGGCTTCGCCAAGGCGGTCGCCGCGAGCGGCGCCTTCGAGGACCCCCGGGCCGACCTCGCCTCCGAACTCGCCGCCCTGCTCGGCCAGTGGCTCGCGGGGGAGCGGGCGGGTGTGGAGCTGGAGTACGAGCTGTATCTCGCCGCCCTGCGCAGGCCCGCGCTGCGGCCGGTCGCGGCCGAGTGGTGCCAGGGCATCGGCGACGAGCTCGCCGGGCGCGTCGACCCGGTGACCGTGCGGGCGCTGGTCGCCCTGATGGACGGGATCTGCCTCCAGGTGCTTCTGACGGACACGCCGTACGACGAGGCGTTCACGGCCGAGATGCTGAACCGGCTGCTGGCGCCGGGCGGCCGAACCGGCCCCCGGGAAGCGGCGTGCGGCCCGGACCGTGAGACCGGTTCGCCCGCGCGCCACCGCTCCGGTTAGGTTTCACCCATGACCGATACGACTGCTACTCGCACCACCGGCGCCGTCGCCGCAGGCCTTGCCACCGTCACCGCCGACGGCACCGTCCTCGACACCTGGTTCCCCGCGCCCGAGCTCGTCGCCGAGGCCGGTCCCGCGGGCTCCGAGCGGCTGACCGCCGAGCGCGCCGTGGAGCTGCTCGGCGACGGCGCCGCCAGGGCCATCGGCCCGGACGCCCGCCGCGGCGTGGAGATCATCGCCGTACGTACGGTCATCGCGTCCCTGGACGACAAGCCGCTGGACGCCCACGACGTCTACCTCCGCCTGCACCTGCTCAGCCACCGCCTGGTCAGGCCGCACGGCGTGAACCTCGACGGACAGTTCGGCTTCCTCGCCAACGTCGCCTGGACCTCGCTCGGCCCGGTCGCCGTGGACGACGTCGAGAAGGTGCGGCTCAACGCCCGCGCCGAGGGCCTGCACCTCCAGGTCACCTCCGTCGACAAGTTCCCCCGCATGACGGACTACGTCGCGCCGAAGGGCGTCCGCATCGCCGACGCCGACCGCGTCCGGCTCGGCGCCCACCTCGCCGAGGGCACCACGGTCATGCACGAGGGCTTCGTGAACTTCAACGCCGGCACCCTCGGCACCTCGATGGTCGAGGGCCGCATCTCCGCGGGCGTCGTCGTCGGCGACGGCTCCGACATCGGCGGCGGCGCCTCCACCATGGGCACGCTCTCCGGCGGCGGCAACGTCCGCATCGTCATCGGCGAGCGCTGCCTCGTCGGCGCCGAGGCGGGCGTCGGCATCGCGCTCGGCGACGAGTGCGTCGTCGAGGCCGGTCTGTACGTCACCGCGGGCACCCGCGTGACCATGCCCGACGGCCAGATCGTCAAGGCCCGCGAGCTCTCCGGCGCCTCGAACATCCTCTTCCGCCGCAACTCGGTCACGGGCACCGTCGAGGCCCGCCCGAACAACGCGGTCTGGGGCGGCCTCAACGAGATCCTGCACAGCCACAACTGACGTACCGCGTATCCCTGTCGTCCCGCGCGGCTGCGTATGCTGCGCGGGACGACAGGAGAGTGGCATGCGCGGAACGGGGACCAGGGCCGTCGCCCTGGGCGTGGTCGCGGTGATCGGCCTGGTGGCCGGGTGCGGCGAGAGTGCGGGGCAGGACGGGGGCACCGGCCGCAAGGCGGCCCAGAGCATGAGCGGGGCCGCCGCCACGGGTGGCCACAGCTATCCGCTGCAGAAGAGCGACATCCCCTGGAGCGGCAGCCCCAGCCCCTTCGAGGCGCAGCTCAAGCTGGCCGACGGCCGCCGCGTCGCCCTGCACTATCTGCGGCACAAGGGCCTGTACGTCCAGGACTACAGCCCGTCGGCCAGGGGCTGGTCCAAGCCCGCCGTGGTCCACAGGACCAGGACCGACGCCTGCCAGGGCATCACGCTCAAGGCCAAGGACGGCACCGTCGCGGCCTTCGGGGACTTCGGTGTGTACTGCGCGGACGGCGAGCCGCCGACCGAGTCGGTCGCGGCCGTGGCCACCGGACCGCTGACCAGGTGGCAGAAGCACCTCACCAAGGACTTCGACGGCTGGGAGAAGATCGCGATCGCCTCCGGCGGCAGACAGGTCACCTTCAGCGGCGGTGGCGAGACGCTGCGCTGGACCAAGGCGGCGGGGTTCCCCGCGGCCCGCTGAACCGCGCTCGACCGACGTGGACGGCCACCCTGCGGGGTGGCCGTTTTCTCTGTCCGGCCTTTTTCCGGCAGGAGGCATAGCAGGGGGGTCCCGGACCCGTCCTCACCGATGCGGGAGGGCAACGGGCCCACCGGAAGGCGAAGCGAAGGTGACGATGGATGCCGCAGAGCAGGACAGCTTTCGGGAATTCGTGGCGACCAGATCGTCGGCGCTGCTGAGGACGGCCGTGCTGCTCAGCGGGGGCGACCGGCACGCGGCGGAGGATCTGCTCCAGAACGCGCTGGTCAAGGCCGCGGGCCGGTGGCGGCGCATCGACGAGCCCGAGGCGTACGTACGGCGCGTCCTGTACCGGCAGCAGGTCAGCCGATGGCGGCTGAAGTGGCCGCGGCGCGAACTGGCCGTCGCCGAACTGCCGGAGAGCGCGTCGGCCGAGGACGGCACGTCCGCCGCCGAATTGCGGATCGTGCTGCGCGGGGCGCTCGCCAAGCTGACCACACGCCAGCGGACCGTGCTCGTGCTGCGCTACTTCGAGGACCTGCCGGAGGCGGAGGTCGCGGAGCTGCTCGGCTGCTCCGTCGGCACCGTGCGCAGCACCACGCACCGCTCCCTCGCCCGGCTCCGCGCCCTCGCCCCGGAACTGGCGCGGCCCGACAGGCCGGCGTCCCGCGACTTCTCCCCCCTGGAGGTATGACCGTGAACGTGGAAGAGCTGGTGCGCGAGTCGCTGCGGGAGCAGGCGGACCGCAGCGGACCCGTGCCCGGGAACTTCGCCGACCGGGTGCTCGCCGTCCGGCGGCGCCGCAGGAACCGTACGATCGCGGGCGCCTCGCTCGCCCTCGCGGCGGCGACGGCCGTGGCGGTGGCGGTACCGGTCCTCGACAGCGGCTCGGGGAAGCAGGAGACGCGGACCGCGAGCGAGCTGCGGAGCGACGACGTCGTCGCGCACCCCGGCCAGACCCCGCCGCGGGAGCTGATCGCGGCCGGTGACACGGCGCTCGCCGCCTACAGCACGTTCAAGCGGGTCCCGCAGGGCAAGGGCGTCGAGATCAACACCCGTACCTACCGGCTGCTCGACCAGCGCACGGGCACCTACAAGAAGGACACCCGGTGGTCCTACCTGGACATCGCCCCCGGCATGCGCACGGCGGCGGTCCTCGAACCCGAGCTGCCCGCCCGGCGGATCGGCCTGCTCGACATGGTCACCGGCAAGGTCGAACGGTGGATCAAGACGCCGCGCGGGGTCGGCGGCGTCGAGTTCTCGCCGGACGGCGGGAAGCTGGTCGCGACGACGTACGCGGAGAACCCGGACCGGTTCGACATGCAGCATCCGGTCTCCGACGGCAAGAAAACCAGTCCGGGACCGGCCACGCCGAGCCGCACCGGTTTCTACGTCGTCGACGTGGCGTCCGGCGAATCCGGCTGGAACAAGGTCGCCACGAAGGTCGTCGAGCTCGGCCCGGCGAGCATCAACACCCGCCAGGACTTCGCCTTCAGCCATGACGGCCGCCTCGTCTACTCGGGCCTCACCTCGGCGCCCCACCAGCAGTACTACGACCTCGCGGGGCACAAGAGGAGCAAGCCGGTGAAGGAGAGGCACCTGCACTGGTTCGACGAGGCCTGGCTCTCGCCGAGCGGCAGGCTCGCCGCCGGTGGCTTCGCCGGGGGAGCGAGGACCACGGCCTCCGAGGTCATCGACCCCCTCACCGGCAAGCGCGTGGCCAAGATCCCCGGCCAGCAGCTCCTCGCCTGGGCCGACGACAGAAGGCTGATCGCCTGGGACATCGCGCGGGGCTCGAACGAGTACCGGCAGCGGCTCGTCCTCGTCACCATCGGCAGTAAGAAGACCGTCCCGCTCAGCGGCTACCGCACCTCGGACTTCGACTCCGGCGGGCGCTGGCACCCGGTCTTCGCCGCCCGGTAGGCCGCGAGGAGTTCCCCGGTCACCTCGCGGGACGCGGGCAGCAGCGGGGGCCGCACCGGGCCCGCGGGGAGGCCGACCTCGGTGAGCAGGGCCTTCGCGGTGACCGTGCCGGGGAGGCCCGCCGCCGTCAGCAGCCCGATGAGCGGGGTGGCCGCGAGCTGGCCCCGGCGCGCGCCCGCCGTGTCGCCCGCGTCGAACGCGTCGAAGACCGCGCGGATCCGGGCGGGGATCGCGTTGGCGGCCGTGCTGACACAGCCCGCGCCGCCCACCGCGTACAGCGCGAGGCCGTACTCGTCGCAGCCCGCGTAGTAGGCGAGGTCCGTCCTGGCGATGACCTGCTGGCTGCCGAGGATGTCGTACGCGCAGTCCTTCACGCCGACGATCCGGGGGTGGTCCGCGAGACGAAGGACCGTCTCCGGCTCGATACGGGTGCCCGTGCGGCCGGGGATGTCGTAGAGCAGGGCCGGGAGTCCGCAGGCGTCGGCGACCGTGCGGAAGTGCGACTCCACGGCGTCCTGCGGGGGCTTGCTGTAGTACGGCGTGACGACCAGCAGGCCGTGCGCGCCCGCCTTCTCGGCCGCCAGCGCCTCCGCCACGGTCCGCCGGGTGTCGTTGCTCCCGACGCCCGCGACGATCCGGGCCCGGTCGCCGACGGCCTCGGTCACGGCGTGGATGAGGGCGGACTTCTCGGCGGCGGTCGTGGTCGGCGCCTCACCGGTCGTGCCGGACAGGACGAGCCCCTCGCAGCCCTCGGCCACGAGGTGCCGGGCCAGCCGCTGGGCGCCTTCGAGGTCGAGGGCGCCCGCATCCGTGAAGGGCGTGACCATCGCGCACAGGACGCGGCCGAAG
>NZ_JASKYR010000749.1:0-3220 GCF_041028215.1 Streptomyces flavofungini | reverse complement strand
GCGTAGGGCGGCTGCGGCTGCTGCTGTCCGTAGGGGGACGGGGCAGGACCGAAACCACCGGGCTGTGGCGGCGTGGACATGCCGAATACGCTACGACACGCGCGGCGCGGAGCGGCGACCGGGCGGCGCCGGCGGCGAGCGTGGCCGGGGAAGGGACCGACGGAAGGGCACGGGCGTGCTGGAGCGGCTCAACCAGGCGATGGAGCAGATCGAGCGCCATCTCGACCGGAGCATCGATCCGGCCGGGCTGGCGCGCACGGCGGCCACGTCGGAGTACCACCTGCGCCGGATGTTCTCGGCGCTCGCGGGCATGCCGCTGGCGGAGTACATCCGGCGCAGACGGCTCACCGTGGCGGGCGCCGAGGTGCTCGCCGGGCGCGAGTCGCTCCTGGACATCGCGGTGCGCTACGGGTACGGCTCGGGCGAGGCGTTCGCGCGGGCGTTCCGCGCCATGCACGGAGTCGGCCCCGGCGAGGCCCGCCGGACCGGCACCGCGCTCGTCTCCCAGCCCCGGCTGACCTTCCGCCTCACCGTCGAGGGGAGCGGCAGCATGCGGTACCGCGTCCTCGACAAGCCGCGGTTCAGCGTCGTCGGTCCGAAGGCACGGGTGCCGCTGGTGCACGCGGGGCCGAACCAGGCGATCATCGACTTCGTCCGGGGGATCGGCCCGGAGCGCGCGGCGCGCCTCGAGGCGCTCTCGGACCAGGAGCCGAGGGGCACCGTCTCGGTCTGCGACGACCTCGACCCCGGCCGCGCCGAGGGCACCGGACTCGACTACTACCAGGGGGTCGTCACCTCGGCGGACCTCTCCGCGGTGCCCGAGGGCGCCGCCGTCCTGACGGTCCCCGCGGGCACCTGGGCGGTCTTCACCACCTCAGGGCCCGCTCCGGGGGCCATCCAGGAGCTGTGGCGGGACGTCTTCATGGAGTGGTTCCCGTCCAACCCCTACCGCGGCCGTCCCGGCCCGGAGATCCTGCGCACCCGTCTCTCGGCGGACGGGACCGAGGCGGACGCCGAACTCTGGCTCCCGGTGGAGCGGGACGGGGTCAGTGACCGCCGGTGAGTCCGCCGCTGAGCCGCCGGTGGATGCGGGCGCTCGGCTCGTTCAGACCGATGATCTCGACCTTCTTGCCGCGCTGGGCGTACTTGGTCTCGACGGCGTCGAGGGCGGCGACCGACGAGGCGTCCCAGATGTGCGCGGAGGTGAGGTCGATGACGACCCGCTCGGCGTCGACGGCGTAGTCGAACCGGCCGACGATGTCGTTGGAGGAGGCGAAGAACAGCTCGCCGGTCACGGAGTAGACCACGCTGTTCCCGTCCGGTTCCGCGACGGAGGTGACATCGGCCAGGTGCGCGACGCGCCGGGCGAAGATGACCATCGCGGTGACGGAGCCGACGACGACGCCGACGGCGAGGTTGTGGGTCGCCACCACGCAGGCCACGGTGATGACCATGACGGCGATCTCCCCGACGGGCATGCGCTTCAGCGTCCTCGGGGCGATCGAGTGCCAGTCGAAGGTGGCGAAGCAGACCATCACCATGACGGCGACGAGGGCGGCCATGGGGATGTCGGAGACGACCGGCCCGAAGACGACGCAGAGCACCATCAGGAACGCGCCCGCGAGGAAGGTGGAGAGGCGGGTCCGGGCGCCGGACACCTTGACGTTGATCATGGTCTGGCCGATCATCGCGCAGCCGCCCATGCCGCCGAGGAAACCGGTGACGATGTTGGCGATGCCCTGGCCGATCGACTCCCGCGTCTTGGAGGAGTGGGTGTCGGTGATCTCGTCCACCAGCTTGGCGGTCATCAGCGACTCCATCAGCCCCACCAGCGCCATCGCCAGCGCGTAGGGCGCGATGAGCTTCAGCGTGTCCACGGTGAACGGCACATCGGGCAGCCCGGGCACCGGCAGGGAGGAGGGCAGCTCGCCCTTGTCGCCCACGGTCGGCACGGCGATCCCGGCGGCCACCGTGACCGCGGTGAGGACGACGATGGAGACCAGCGGGGCGGGCACCGCCCTGGTGATCCTCGGAAAGAACACCATGAGCGCGAGACCGCCCGCGATCAGCGGGTAGACGGGCCAGGGCACGTCGTGCATCTCGGGCACCTGTGCCATGAAGATGAGGATGGCCAGGGAATTGACGAAGCCGACCATCACGCTGCGCGGCACGAAGCGCATCAGCCGGGCGACGCCGAGCGCACCGAGGACGATCTGGAAGACACCGGCCAGGATCACGGCGGCCACCAGGTACCCCAGGCCGTGCTCCCGGTTGAGCGGGGCGATGACCAGGGCGACCGCGCCGGTCGCCGCGGAGATCATCGCGCGGCGGCCCCCGACGACCGAGATGGTCACCGCCATCGTGAAGGACGCGAACAACCCGATCGCCGGGTCGACCCCCGCGATGACGGAGAAGGAGATCGCCTCGGGGATCAGCGCGAGAGCGACCACGAGGCCGCCCAGGATCTCGGTGCGCCAGACCTTCGGGTCGGACAGCCAGTCGGGACGGAGACCGCGCGGGCGCGACACCGGGGACAGTGCGGACATGGGCAAAGCGGATACCTGTCGGACTCGTTCTCGGCCGGGGGAAGCGCCGCGAAGGAAGTCGTTCGGGCGATCGACAACTCTACCGCCCGCCTCCGGCGCGCATCGGGGCGATCAATCCCGTCGAAAGGCGGGAATTCCCGCACGCCTGCATCCGTGCGGCGGCCCCGTGCGGAATCCTGACCGACCGGGACGGCGCGGGCGACGTGCGCCGGCGCGCAGTGCGACGAGGGTGAGGTGACGCGTGGACGACTGCGAGATCGCCGTGGTGGGCGCGGGCGCCGCCGGGCTCTCCCTGGCCCACCGGCTGTGCGCGCCCGAGCCCGGCTGGGGCCCCGTCCCCGCCGTGACGCTCATCGACGCACCACCGGGCCCGGCCAGACCGCCCGAGCGGACCTGGTGCTACTGGGAGAAGCCCGGGGGCGAGTTCGACGACGCGCTCTCCGCCGAGTGGGAGACCCTGCGGGTATGCGCCCCCGACGGCACCCGGGTCTCCGGTTCCCCCGCCCCGCTGCGCTACAAGATGCTCCGGTCCAGCTCCTTCGAGGCCCTGGTCGGCGCCCGCATCGACGCCGAACCGAGGCTGCGCCGCGTGGAGGCGCACGTCGAGGAGGTGCGCGACACGGGGGCGGGCGCCGAGATCCGGGGGACCGCCGCGGACGGGCGGCCCGTCTCCC
>NZ_JASKYR010000748.1:0-3599 GCF_041028215.1 Streptomyces flavofungini | reverse complement strand
CCCCCACCCCTTGTCAGCCCCCCGTGTAATCGTTTCCAATCCTCCGTGTAATCGATTCCACAAGGAGGTGGAGCGGCGATGGCACCCAGTCCACCGGGCTCGGTGGGGATCAAGGACGTGGCGGCCGAGGCCGGGGTCTCCGTGGCCACGGTGTCCCGGGTCCTCAACGGGCACCCCTCGGTCAGCCCCGGTTCCCGGGAGAGCGTGCTCGCCGCCGTCGAGGCGCTCGGCTACCGGCCGAACGCCGTGGCCCGCTCGCTGCGCACCCACCAGACGCGGACCCTCGGCCTCGTCATCAGCGACGTGCTGAACCCCTACTTCACCGAGCTGGCCCGCTCCGTCGAGGAGGCCGCCCGCGCGCTCGGCTACAGCGTGATCATCGGCAACGCCGACGAGCGCCCCGAGCTCCAGGACCACCACGTACGCACGCTGCTCGACCGGCGGATCGACGGCCTGCTCGTCTCCCCCACCGACGGCGGCTCGCCGCTGATGCTCGACGCCGTGCGCGCGGGCACCCCCGTGGTCTTCGTCGACCGGTGGATTCCCGGCGTCGACGTCCCCGTCGTCCGCTCCGACGGCCGGCGGGCCGTGCGCGACCTGGTCGCCCATCTGCACGCCCTCGGCCACCGCAGGCTCGCCATCATCGCGGGCCCCGCCGCCACGACCACCGGCAGCGAGCGCGTCGAGGCCTTCAGGGACGCGCTGCGCGAGCACGGCATCGCCCTGCCCGACGCCTACATCGGCCAGGGCGACTTCCAGGCCGACAGCGGGCGCCGCGCCACCGAGCGGTTCCTCGCCCTGCCCGAGCCGCCCGAGGCCGTCTTCGCCGCCGACAACCTGATGGCGCTCGGCGCCCTCGACGCGATCCGCGCGCACGGCCTGCGGGTACCGCACGACATCGGCCTCGCGGCGTTCGACGACATCCCGTGGTTCGTGCACACCGACCCGCCCATCACCGCGATCGCCCAGCCGACGGCGGAGCTCGGCCGGGCCGCCGTGCACGCGCTGATCGACCGGATCGAGGGCCGGAGCCCGCGTTCCGTCACCCTGCCCGCCCGCCTCGTCGTCCGGCGTTCCTGCGGCGAGGACACCCGCGTACGAAGGAGCAGCCCGTGAGCAGCCAGGACGAGTTGCTGCGCATCGAAGGCATCCGCAAGACCTTTCCCGGAGTCGTCGCGCTCGACTCCGTGGACTTCGACCTGCGGCGCGGAGAGGTGCACGTCCTGCTCGGCGAGAACGGCGCGGGCAAGAGCACCCTCATCAAGATGCTGTCCGGCGCCTACCGCCCCGACGGCGGACGCATCCTCGCCGACGGCGCGGAGGTGCGCATCAGCGGCGCGCAGGACGCCGAACGGCTCGGCATCGCCACCATCTACCAGGAGTTCAACCTCGTACCCGACCTGACGGTGGCCGAGAACATCTTCCTGGGCCGTCAGCCGCGCCGCTTCGGCCTGGTCGACCGCAAGAAGATGGAGGCCGACGCCGAGGTCCTCCTGAAGCGGGTCGGCCTGAAGGTCTCGCCGCGCGCCAGGGTGCGCGAACTGGGCATCGCCCGGCTCCAGATGGTCGAGATCGCCAAGGCGCTCAGCCTGGACGCGCGCGTGCTCATCATGGACGAGCCGACGGCCGTGCTGACCTCCGAGGAGGTCGACACGCTCTTCGCCATCGTGCGCACGCTGCGCGCGGACGGCGTCGGCATCGTCTTCATCACCCACCACCTGGAGGAGATCGCCGCGCTCGGCGACCGCGTCACCGTCCTGCGCGACGGCCGCAGCGTCGACCAGGTGCCCGCGTCCACCCCGGAGGACGAACTCGTCCGGCTCATGGTGGGCCGCAGCATCGAGCAGCAGTACCCGCGCGAGCGTCCGGAGACCGGTCCGCCGCTGCTCCGCGTCGAGGGCCTGACCCGGGACGGCGTCTTCCACGACGTCACCTTCGAGGTGCGGGCGGGCGAGGTCGTCGGGCTCGCGGGCCTGGTCGGCGCCGGGCGCACGGAGGTCGCGCGCGCCGTCTTCGGGGCCGATCCGTACGACGCGGGAACGGTCGACGTGCGCGGCGAGCGGCTGCCCCGGCACGACGTGAACGCCGCGATGGGCGCGGGCGTCGGCCTGGTGCCCGAGGACCGCAAGGGGCAGGGCCTGGTGCTCGACGCCTCGGTGCGGGAGAACCTCGGCCTGGTCACGCTCCGCTCGGCGACCCGCGCCGGGTTCGTGGACCTGCGGGGCCAGCAGGAGGCCGCCGCCCGGATCGCCGGGCAGCTCGGCGTGCGGATGGCCGGGCTCGGCCAGCGGGTGCGCACGCTCTCCGGCGGCAACCAGCAGAAGGTCGTCATCGGCAAGTGGCTGCTCGCCGACGTCAGGGTGCTGATCCTCGACGAGCCGACGCGCGGCATCGACGTGGGCGCGAAGGTGGAGATCTACCAGCTGATCAACGAACTGACGGCCTCCGGGCACGCGGTCCTGATGATCTCCAGCGACCTGCCCGAGGTGCTCGGCATGAGCGACCGGGTCCTGGTCATGGCGCAGGGCCGGATCGCCGGTGAACTGCCCGCCGGGGAGGCGACGCAGGACGCGGTGATGGCCCTCGCCGTCAGCAGCGCGGGGGCGTCGGACCCCGTACAGGCATCCGAATCCAAGGAAGAAGCGGAGGGCTCCCGTGGCCACTGAAACCGTGAAGCGTGACGCGGGTGGCGCGAGTTCGCTCCGCCGCGTGCTGCTCGACAACGGCGCGCTCAGCGCCCTGATCGTCCTGGTCGTGGCGATGTCGCTGCTCTCCGGCGACTTTCTCACCACCCAGAACCTGCTCAACGTCGGCGTCCAGGCCGCCGTGACCGCGATCCTCGCGTTCGGCGTCACCTTCGTGATCGTCTCGGCGGGCATCGACCTGTCCGTCGGCTCGGTGGCCGCGCTCTCGGCCACGGTCCTCGCCTGGACCGCGACCTCGCAGGGCCTGCCGGTCTGGCTCGCGGTGGTCCTCGCCGTCGCGGCGGGCATGGCCTGCGGCTTCGTCAACGGCCTGCTCGTCTCGTACGGGAAGCTGCCGCCGTTCATCGCGACGCTCGCCATGCTGTCGGTGGCCCGCGGCCTCTCCCTGGTGATCTCGCAGGGCAGCCCGATCCCCTTCCCCGACTCCGTCTCGCACCTCGGTGACACGGTCGGCGGCTGGCTGCCGGTCCCGGTGCTCGTGATGGTCGTGATGGGTCTGGTCACGGCCGTGGTGCTCGGCCGTACGTTCATCGGCCGCTCGATGTACGCGATCGGCGGCAACGAGGAGGCGGCCCGCCTCTCCGGTCTGCGCGTCAAGCGTCAGAAGCTCGTCATCTACGCGCTCTCCGGGCTCTTCGCCGCCGTCGCGGGCATCGTGCTCGCCTCCCGCCTCGTCTCCGCGCAACCGCAGGCCGCCCAGGGCTACGAGCTCGACGCCATCGCCGCCGTCGTGATCGGCGGCGCYRGYSTCGAGCKCGTAGCCCGSRRCGGCCTGCGGTTGCGCGGAGACGAGGCGGGAGGCGAGCACGATGCCCGCGACGGCGGCGAAGAGCCCGGAGAGCCCGTAGATGACGAGCTTCTCACGCTTGACCCGCAGACCGGAGAGGCGGGCCG
>NZ_JASKYR010000747.1:0-3678 GCF_041028215.1 Streptomyces flavofungini | reverse complement strand
GACCCGGCCCCCGACGCCTCGCCCGACGCCTTGTCCTCGGGCTCCCTGGGCGCCCAGCCCTGGTGCCCGTCGGGGCCCTGCCGCTGCGGCTCGTCGCTCATGTCTTGCGGAACTCCCGGTTAGCGTCGTACGTCCAGTACGCCTCGTACAGCCCATTGCACACTGTCGCCACACCCCCTGGTGACCAAGGCACGCGCCCCCCGCCGAAAATGCCTGGCACGAGTGGCTCCTCTCACACTACGATCCTGCGCTTTGGCCCATGTCCGGGCGTGGCTCACGGTGGAAGGGATGCACGTGCGTACAGGACGGTTCCGTTTGTACGCGGCCGTCGCGCGATCGGCACTCCGCAGGTACGCCACGTACCGCATCGCGACCGCGGCGGGAGTCTTCACCAACACGGTCTTCGGGCTGATCCTGGCGTACACCTATCTCGCGCTCTGGGACGAGCGGCCGGGACTCGGCGGGTACGACCAGGCGCAGGCCGTCACCTACGTCTGGCTGGGGCAGGCGCTGCTGACGGTGATGGCGCTGATGGGCGGCGGCTTCGAGGTGGAGCTGATCGAGCGCATCCGCACCGGGGACATCGCCGTCGACCTGTACCGCCCCGCCGACCTCCAGGCCTGGTGGCTGGCGACCGACGCGGGCCGGGCCCTGTTCCAGCTCCTCGGGCGCGGTGTGGCGCCGATGGCGGTCGGCGCCCTGGTCTTCGATCTGGCGCTGCCCACCGACCCGCTGCGCTGGCTGGCGTTCGCGGTGGCCGTCGTGCTCGGCGTCCTGGTCAGCTTCGCGATCCGGTTCCTGGTGGCGCTCTCGGCGTTCTGGCTGATGGACGGGGCGGGTGTGACGCAGGCGGCGATGCTGGCGGGCACCTTCTTCTCGGGGATGCTGCTGCCGCTGAACGTCTTCCCCGGGGTGCTCGGCGAGATCGCCCGCGCCCTGCCCTGGTCGGCGCTGCTCCAGCTCCCGGCCGACGTCTTCCTCGGCACGAGCAGCGGCACGGAGCTGTTCGGCACGTACGCCTTCCAGCTCGGCTGGGCGGCGGCGCTGCTCGCGGCGGGGCGGCTGCTCCAGGCGGTCGCGACGCGCCGGGTGGTGGTCCAGGGTGGCTGAGACACGGACGTCCGAACCCGCCGCGGGGCCGGGGCGGCTGCGCGAGGGGCTGCGGGCCTACCGCCTGATCTCCGCGATGTGGATCCGCTCCCTGATGGCCTACCGCGTCTCCTTCGCGATGACCGCGCTCGGCAACTTCGCGGTGACCGCCTTCGACTTCGCGGCGATCCTGCTGATGTTCTCCCAGGTGGACCGGCTCGGCGGCTACTCGCTCGCCGAGATCGCCTTCCTCTACGGCATCTCCTGCACCGCCTTCGGCGTCGCGGACCTCGTCATGGGGTCGATGGACCGGCTTGGCCGGCGGGTGCGCGACGGCACGCTGGACACCCTCCTCGTACGGCCCGCCCCGGTGCTCGCGCAGGTCGCGGCGGACCGCTTCGGGCTGCACAGGATCGGGCGCGTGACGCAGGGCGCGCTCGTCCTTTGCTACGCGCTCGTGGCCGTGGACGTCGGCTGGACGCCGCTGAAGGTGGTGATGGTCCCGATGATGCTGCTCTGCGGCGCCGGGATCTTCGTGGCGGTGTTCATGGCGGGCGGGGCGTTCCAGTTCCTCGCGCAGGACGCCGCCGAGGTGCAGAACGCCTTCACGTACGGGGGCACGACGCTGCTCCAGTACCCGCCCACCGTCTTCGCCAAGGACCTGGTGCGCGGCGTCACCTTCGTCCTGCCGCTGGCCTTCGTGAACTGGCTGCCCGCGCTGTACGTCCTCGGGCGGCCGTACCCGCTCGACCTGCCGCGCTGGGCGGCCTTCACGCCGCCGCTGGTGGCCGCGGCCTGTCTGGGGCTCGCGGGACTCGCGTGGCGGGCGGGCCTTCGTTCGTACCGCAGCACAGGGAGCTGAACCGCAGTGGCAGAGAACCTGATCGAGCTGGACGGCGTCGAGAAGGTCTTCGACGTACGCAAGAAGACCGGCTTCCTGCGGCACGAACGGCGGCAGGTACGGGCGGTCGACGGGATCTCCTTCACCGTGCCGCGCGGCGGGATGGTCGGCTACATCGGGCCGAACGGCGCGGGGAAGTCGACGACGATCAAGATGCTGACCGGCATCCTGACGCCCAGCGGCGGCCGTCTGCGGGTCGCGGGCATCGACCCCTCCCGCGAGCGGACCCGCCTCGCCCGCCGCATCGGGGTCGTCTTCGGCCAGCGCACCACGCTCTGGTGGGACCTGCCGCTGATCGACTCCTACCGCCTGATGCACCGCATGTACCGCATCCCCGACGCCCGCTTCCGCCAGAACCTCGACCGGTGCGTGGAACTCCTCGAACTGGGCGCCCTCCTCGACGTGCCCGTGCGCCAGCTCTCCCTCGGACAGCGGATGCGCGGCGACATCGCGGCGGCGCTCCTGCACGACCCCGAGGTGCTCTACCTGGACGAGCCGACGATCGGCCTCGACGTCATCAGCAAGGCGAAGGTGCGCGGGTTCCTGCGGGACCTGAACGCCGAGTCCGGCACGACGGTGCTGCTCACCACGCACGACCTCACCGACATCGAGCAGCTCTGCCGCCGCGTCATGGTCATCGACCACGGGCGGCTGATGTACGACGGGGCGCTGGCCGGGCTGCACGAGGTGGGCGAGAGCGAGCGCACCCTCGTGGTGGACCTGGAGCGCGAACTCCCGCCGATCGACGCCGGACCGTCCGCCCGGGTGGTGAAGGTGGAGGGCCCGCGGCAGTGGGTCGCCTTCCCCGCGGCGGAGTCGGCGGCCCCGCTCGTGGCCCGGATCGCGGCGGACTATCCGCTGGCCGACCTCTCGGTCAGGGAGCCGGACATCGAAGCGGTCATCGCCAAGATGTACGCGGAGAAGGCGACCTCGTAGGCTGCATCACATGAGTGACGCCGCATCATCCGGGGGCACGCCCCACGAGCCCGCTGGGCCCCGACTGCCCGATCTGCGGGCCTCCGACGCCGACCGCGAGCGGGTGGCCGAGCAGCTCAGGGACGCGATGGCCGAGGGCCGTCTGGACATGACGGAGTTCGAGGAGCGCCTCGACGCCACGTACAAGGCACGGACGTACGGCGAGCTGGAGCCCCTCACCCGTGACCTGCCCTCGCACGGGGCCGGGGTGGACATGGTGAAGCGGCCGGACGGCGACGACCCGGCCGCGCTGGACTGGTCGCGGCGGATGGTGGACGGCGGCCCCACGTCGAACGGCGGCTTCGCGTTCTGGAGCGGGTTCAGCCGCAAGGGCGGCTGGACGGTCGGGCGGCAGTTCACCGCGTTCGCGATGTGGGGCGGCGGCGAGATCGACCTGCGCGAGGCCTACTTCGCCGACCGTGACGTGGAGATCCGCTGCTTCACCATCATGGGCGGCCTCCAGGTCACCGTGCCGCCCGAACTGAACGTCACCGTCAAGGGCTTCGGCATCATGGGCGGCTTCGACGACCAGGCCACCGGGATCGGCACCCCGGGCTCGCCGCGCGTGGTCGTCAAGGGCTTCGCGCTGATGGGCGGGGTCGGCGTCGAGCGGAAGCTGCGCAGGGCCGAGAAGCTCCGCCTCAAGGAGGAGCGCCGCCTGGAGCGCCTTGAGCGCCGCGAGGAGCGCCGGGGGCGGGAGAGCCGAGGGGAGC
>NZ_JASKYR010000746.1:0-4449 GCF_041028215.1 Streptomyces flavofungini | reverse complement strand
GACCTGTCATGAGCGTCTCCCCCATACGGGCATGACAGGCGGGGGTCCGCGGCGCTACCTTCGACGAGGCAGCGTGGGGCTGTCGCGCAGCGAGGAGGGGCCGTGGACAGCGGAGCAGTCGAAGCGTCGAAGGGCGAGCAGCGCGCGGGGCTGCTGAACGGCTTCGCGGCCTATGCGATGTGGGGGCTCGTCCCCCTCTTCTGGCCGCTCCTCAAGCCCGCCGGTGCCGGGGAGATCCTCGCGCACCGCATGGCCTGGTCGCTGGTCGTGGTGGGCATCGCGCTGCTCTTCGTACGGCGCTGGGGCTGGGCGCGCGAGCTCGTGCGGCAGCCGCGCAGGCTGGGCCTGGTGGCGGTCGCCGCGGCGGTCATCACCGTCAACTGGGGCGTCTACATCTGGGCGGTGAACTCCGGCCACGTCGTCGAGGCCTCGCTCGGCTACTTCATAAACCCGCTGGTCACCATCGCCATGGGCGTCCTGCTCCTCGGCGAACGGCTGCGCCCCGCGCAGTGGGCGGCGGTCACCGTCGGCCTCACCGCGGTCCTCGTGCTCGCCTTCGGGTACGGACAGCCGCCGTGGATCTCGCTCTGCCTCGCCTTCTCCTTCGCGACGTACGGCCTGGTCAAGAAGAAGGTCAACCTCGGCGGCCTGGAGTCGCTCGCCGCCGAGACCGCCGTGCAGTTCCTGCCCGCCGTCGGCTATCTGGTCTGGCTCGGCGCGCGGGGCGAGGCCACGTTCGGCTCGGAGGGCGTCGGACAGGCGTCGCTGCTCGCCGCCACGGGTGTGGTGACCGCCGTCCCGCTGGTCTGCTTCGGGGCGGCGGCGATCCGCGTGCCGCTCTCCACGCTGGGGCTGCTGCAGTACCTCGCCCCGGTCTTCCAGTTCGTCCTCGGCATCCTCTACTTCCACGAGGCCATGCCGCCCGAGCGCTGGGCGGGCTTCGGGCTGGTCTGGCTGGCTCTCACGCTGCTCACCTGGGACGCGCTGCGGACGGCGCGGCGCAACGCCGCCCGCCTGGCCGCCGCCCGCGCGGCGGCGGCCACGTCCCCCGCCGTACGGAACGAGCCGGAGCCCGCGGCCTGACCCCGGCTCAGTCGCGTGGGTCCCAGCCGCCCGCGTCGGCCGTGCGCTTCACGTACGCGCCGAAGTCCCGTGCCTCGCGGCCGAGTACGTCGCGCACGCCGGGCGCCGGGGCCGCGTTGTGGCCCTCGGCCAGCCAGGTGAGCACCGCCGCGAGCGACCGGGCGGCCTCCTCCGGCACGCCCTCCCCCGTCAGCTCGGCCACGTACTGCTCCTCGGTGATCGCCTCGAAGCGCATCGGGCGCCCCGACGCCTCCGCCATCTCCGCCACCGCTTCGGCGAAGGTGAGCGCGAGGGGCCCGGAGAGTTCGTAGACCCGGCCCGCGTGGCCGTCCTCGGTGAGCAGGGCGGCGGCCACGTCCGCGATGTCCTCCGCGTCGACGAACGGCTCCGGCACGTCGCCGACGGGGAGCGCGAGACGCCCCGCGAGCAGGGGCGCGAGGAAGAGGTCCTCGTCGAAGTTCTGCGAGAAGTTGTTCGGGCGGATCACCGTCCAGTCGACGCCCGCCTCCCGGACCGCGCGCTCGGCCGCGGCCATGGACGGCTCGAAGGAGTCGCCGTACACCTCGACGCCCCGCCCGGAGAGCACCACGAAGCGGCGCACACCGGCCTCGCGGGCCTGCTCGACGAAGTCGGCGACCGGTCCGGGTCCGGGCGGCCCGACCAGGTAGAGGGCGCTCGCACCGGCCAGGGCGGGGGCCCAGGTGGCGCGGTCGTGCCAGTCGAACGGGGTCTCGGCGGTACGTGACGCGGCGCGCACCGCATGGCCCGCCGCGCGCAGCCGGGCGACGACGCGGCGGCCCGTCTTGCCGGTGGCGCCGAGGACGAGGATGGGGCCGGAGGAACTGCTGGGGGCGCCTGTCCGCGCTGATGAGGTCATGGAGCCAGCCAATCGCGCCGGGCCTGGCGAGGGCATGGGCATCCGTCTCGCAGGGATGGGTGTCCGTCTACCGTGAGCGCATGGACGCTCTGGGGGATCTGCTGCGAGGGGTGCGCGCGGACGGCGCGCTGTTCAACAGGGTGACGCTGACCGGGCCCTGGCGGACGAGCCGCGCGGAGGGCGCGGCACTCGAACTGATCACGGTCGTCGGTGGCGCCGCGCGGATCGGCACGGCGCCATGCGAGCCCCGGACGCTGCGGCAGGGCGGGGCCGCCGTCGTCTGCACGACGGCTCCGTTCACGCTCGCGCCCGCGGAAACCGGCTCCTGCGATGTGGTCACGGGCTCCTACCAGCTGGACCGGGCCGTCGGGCGGCGGCTGATCGGCGCGCTGCCGCCGCTGCTGGTCGTGCCGTCCGGCGAGGAGTGCATGCCCGTCGTCGAGCTGATCGCCGATGAGGTGGCGGCGGACCGGCCGGGGCGGCAGTACGTGATGGACCGGATGCTGGACTGGATGCTGGCCTGCACGCTGCGGGAGTGGTTCGACCTGCCCGAGGCCTGTCCGCCCGCCTGGTACCGGGCGCTCGGTGACGACGTGGTCGGCCCCGCGCTGCGCGCCATGCACGAGGAACCGGCCCGGCCCTGGACGGTGGCGGCGCTCGCCGCGCGGGCCCGTGTCTCGCGCGCCGCCTTCGCCAAGGCCTTCGCCGAGCTGGTGGGGAGGCCGCCGATGGCCTATCTCACGGAGTGGCGCATGACGCTGGCCGCCGAACTCCTCGCCGAGCCGGGCGCGACGGTCGCGGCGGTGGCGGGCCAGGTCGGATACGCCGACGGCTTCGGCTTCAGCGACGCCTTCAAGCGCACCAGGGGCATCACACCGAGCGGCTACCGGGCGTCGCTGCGGGTCGTGGCGTAGGGGCTGCTGTCGTGGCGTAGGGGCTGCTGTCGTGGCTTAAGGGCTGCTGTGCTGGCGCAAGGGCTGCGGGTTGTGGCGTAAGGGCTGCACTGCTCGCCGGTAACCGCTATAACTGGTTACATGACCACACTGCACTGGAAGCTCGTCATCGACGCCACCGATCCGCACGCCCAAGCCGCCTTCTGGGGACAGGTCCTCGGCTACGAGGTGGAGGACCACGGCGCGCTGGTCGACCGTCTTCTCGGCTTCAACGCGGTGCCGGAGGCGGTGACCGTCGACCTCGGCGGCCGTCGCGCCTGGCGCGACCTCGCGGCGGTGCGGCACCCCGACGACCCACACGACGCGGAGAGCGGCACGGGCCTCGGCCGCCGCATCCTCTTCCAGCGCGTCCCCGAGCCCAAGTCCGGCAAGAACCGCCTGCACTTGGACGTCCACTCGGCACCGGGCAACCGCGACGCCGAGGTGACCCGCGTGGAGGCCCTCGGCGCGACGGTGACCCGGCACGTCAAGGAGCCGGGCGGCGAGTGGGTCATCATGCGGGACCCCGAGGGCAACGAGTTCTGCGTGCACTAGGAACCGGCGCGGCGCGCGATGACAGGATGGAGAGGAAACGACACCGCCCCTACCGCAGGAGCCCCGCCCCATGTCCCCAGTCGGCCAACTCGTGGTGCAGGAGTACGACCCGCGCTGGCCCGCGTGGTTCGAGGACCTCAGGGGCCGGATCGCGCCCCAGGTCCAGGGCCTGGCGCTGTCCGTCGAGCACGTGGGCAGCACGTCCGTACCGGGGTGCGCCGCGAAGCCGATCATCGATGTGGACATCGTGGTGGCGGACGCGTCCGCGCTGCCCGAGGTGACCGCCAGGCTCGTCGCGGGCCTCGGCTACCGGCACGAGGGGAATCTCGGCATCGAGGGCCGCGAGGCCTATCGCCACGATG
This sequence comes from Streptomyces flavofungini, assembly GCF_041028215.1. Taxonomy (GTDB): domain Bacteria; phylum Actinomycetota; class Actinomycetes; order Streptomycetales; family Streptomycetaceae; genus Streptomyces; species Streptomyces flavofungini_B. The sequence goes on along the minus strand of NZ_JASKYR010000746.1, from coordinate 640 downwards.
ACGCCTCCATCGAGCACCACGCGTACGCCGTGGTGGCGGGCAGCAAGCCGCACCTGGACCACGTGCTGCTCCGTGACCACCTGCGCCGGGACCCCGAAGCGGTGCGGCGCTACAGCGAGTTGAAGACGGTCCTCGCGGCGCGGTTCGCAAGCCTTCCCGATGCCCGTACGCGCTACGCGGAGGCCAAGAACGCGCTGGTGGAGGAGCTGATCGCGGCGGCGGCAGCGCGGTGAACCGGCGGGCCGCCACCCCCGGCGCCCGCCTCCTCCTTGCCGCCTGCGGCTGCTGCGCCCTGCTCTCCCTCGCCCTCGTGCCGCTCACGCTGCCCCTCGGGTGGGACGAGACCGTCTACGCGAGCCGGTTCTCCCCCTACGGGCCCGCCACGGAGTTCAGCGCCCCGCGCACCCGTGGCGTCCCGCTGCTCATCGCGCCCGTGGCCTCCTGGAGCGACTCCGTCGCACTGCTCAGGGGATGGCTGCTCCTGCTCTCCCTTGCCGCCCTCCACCTGGGGTTTCTGCCGTGGCTGCGGGTTCTGCGGCGATCGGCGGCCGTCGCCGTGGCCGCCGCGCTGTACGGCAGCCTGTGGTGCGTCTCCTTCTACGCGAGCGGCGCCATGCCCAACCACTACACCGCCATGGGG
>NZ_JASKYR010000745.1:0-3305 GCF_041028215.1 Streptomyces flavofungini | reverse complement strand
GGCGGCCCCACCCGACCCCCACGCCTCCCGCTCACCGGAACCACGGAGGCACGCGTACGGGCAGCCACCGAGAAGGCCCTGGCAGCAGGCCACCACTGAGTCACCCCCCTGCGCGAAGGGAGCTTCATGCGTACACGTCACGTCTTCCACGCCGTCGACTCGCACACCGAGGGGATGCCCACGCGAGTGATCACGGGTGGCGCGGGGGTGATCCCCGGCGCCACCATGGCCGAGCGCAGGCTGCACTTCATCGAGCACATGGACGACGTGCGCACCCTCCTGATGCACGAGCCGCGCGGCCACTCCGCCATGAGCGGCGCGATCCTCCAGCCGCCGACCCGCCCCGACGCCGACTACGGCGTCCTCTACATCGAGGTGTCCGGCGTGCTGCCCATGTGCGGGCACGGCACGATCGGCGTGGCCACGGTCCTGGTGGAGACCGGCATGGTCCCGGTCACCGAGCCCGTCACGACGGTCCGCCTCGACACTCCGGCGGGCCTGATCCGGGTCGACGTGAGCGTCACCGACGGCGCGGCGACCTCGGCCACGCTCACGAACGTCCCCGCGTTCTGCGTGGGCCTCGACCGCAAGGCCGAGGTGCCAGGCCACGGCACGGTCACGTACGACCTGGCCTTCGGCGGCAACTTCTACGCCTTCGTGCACCTCGACGCCCTCGGACTGCCCTTCGACCGCGCGCACAAGGACGACCTGCTGACGGCGGGTCTCGCGATCATGGCGGCGATCAACGCCTCACCGGACCGCCCGGTCCACCCCGAACAGCCCGACATCGCGGGCCTGAAGCACGTCTATCTGATCGCGCCCGGCTCGGACGCCCGCCGTTCCCGGCACGCGATGGCGATCCACCCCGGCTGGTTCGACCGCTCCCCCTGCGGCACGGGCACCTCGGCCCGCATGGCACAACTGCACGCCCGCGGCGAACTGCCGCTGGAGCGGGACTTCGTGAACGAGTCCTTCATCGGTACGGAGTTCACCGGCCGCCTGATCGGCAGCACCGAGGTGGCGGGCCTGCCCGCGGTCGTACCCCGGATCACCGGACGCGCCTGGATCACCGGCACGGCCCAGTACTTCCTCGACCCCGACGACCCCTTCCCCGCGGGCTTCGCCCTCTGAGCCCCACGGGCTTCACCCCCTGAGTCCCGCGGGCATGCCCGTAGCGCCGCCCCAACTGGCAACGTGACATTGTACTTTGGTGATCCGCGCGGGCGCGGTGATGATCCGGAGGGGACGGGGACACCATGGGCCACCTGAAGCAGAAGAACCTGATCACCGCCAGGGAGCGGCTGCGCGATCAGGTCGCCCATGCCCTGCGGGCCGCCCTGATCTCCGGCGAGCTGCGCCCCGGCGAGATCTACTCCGCGCCCGGCCTCGCGGAGGACTTCGGCATCTCGGCGACGCCCGTGCGCGAGGCGATGCTCGACCTGGCCCGAGAAGGCCTCGTCGAGCCGGTCCGCAACAAGGGCTTCCGGGTCACGGAGGTCAATGAGCGCGACCTCGACCAGTACACGGAGATCCGTCTGCTGATCGAGGTGCCCATGATCGGCCGCATCACCCGCAGCGCGGCCCGCGCGGACCTGGAGGTGCTGCGCCCGACCGCCGAAGAGATCGTCCGGGCCGCCCGCGAGCACGACCTCATCGCCTATCTGGAGGCCGACCGCCGCTTCCACCTCTCACTCCTCGCCCTCTCGGGCAACGACCGCCTGGTCGAAACGGTCGGCGACCTCCGCAAGCGCTCCCGCCTCTACGGCCTGACGACCCTCGACGAACGCGACCAGCTCACCCCGTCCGCCGAGGAGCACATAGAACTCCTCGACCTGATGCTGGCGGGCGACGCCGAGGCGGCCGAACAGTGCATGGCGCGACACCTCGGTCACGTGCGGTCACTGTGGGCGGAGAGTGACGAGGCGTAAACGCAGAAGACCCCTGCATCGCAGGGGTCCTATGTGTTCCAACTGGTGTCCGAGGGGGGACTTGAACCCCCACGCCCGATAAAGGGCACTAGCACCTCAAGCTAGCGCGTCTGCCATTCCGCCACCCGGACTAGGTGTCTGCCGCCTGGCGGGGGTGTTCCCCGCGGCGACATGGACAACAATACCAAGGTTTCGGAGTGCCTTTCACCTGCGTATCCGTACGGCGGTCGGCGGGCACGCGGCAGGCGCACGGAGGGGCCCGTCCCGCGAGATCGCGGCGCGGGCCCCTCCGCTCCCGCGGGGGGTCAGTCCCCGCAGCGTCCGGAGCGTAGGGAGTGCAGGTGCTCACTGGACTTGCGGGCGAAGGCGAGGGAGTCGACCGGGTTGTCGTGTTCGGTCTGCCAGTGGTGGTAGCGCCGCCCCTGGTGGGTGCGTGCCGTCACCTTGGACAGGAACGTCCTGTAGTCGATGTCGCCGTCCCCGACGTCACTCATGCGGTAACCGTCCGTGGTCGCCTCGTCGCGGACGCCGTCCTTGACGTGGAAGAGCGGGTAGCGGTGCGGGTGCTTCAGCACGTAGTCGAGGGGTTCCAGGCGGGCGGGCCTGCCGTCGGGCCGCTTACTGAAGCGGAACTGGGCGCAGAAGGCCCAGTAGATGTCCATCTCCAGGTATACGGAGTCGGGGTCGGTCTCGGCGAGCAGTACGTCGTAGAGGCGGACGTCCGGCTTGTCCGTGGCGAAGGAGAATTCCTCGGCGTGGTTGTGCTGGTAGAACTTCATGCCCCGCTTTCGGGCCGCCTCGCCGTAGGTGTTGAAGTCCTCGGCGGCGCGCTTCCAGCCGTCCACGGTCGATCCGTAGCGGAAGGGCCCCGACGCGGTCCCGATGTGCTTGAGGCCGAGCGCCTCGGCGTCGTCGAGGACCTTGGTGAGGTTCTGGGCGAACGTGTAGGCGTTGGGGTTGTTGTTGTCGTAGTAGCCCACGTGCGACCCGATGGGGTTCAGTCCGTGGTCGCGGGCCAGCGCCTTGAGCCGGGCGAGGGTGATGGCGCCCGCCGAACCCTGGGTGTAGCCCGCGAACTCGATCTCGTCGTAGCCGTACTTCTCCAGCTCGGCGAAGACGGGGGCGAAGCCGAGCGTCGAGATCTTGTCGCGGAGGCTGTAGAGCTGGATGCCGAGCCGTCCGGGCGGCAGTACGGGACCGCCTCGGCCCTTCTTCCCGCCCTTCTCCCCCGCGATGGCCGGGGCGGCGGCGCCGCCGACGAGGGCGGCGGCGGTGGCGCCCGCCGCGACACCGAGCACGCCGCGTCGGCTGAGTCTGTGGGCGAGCTCGGGATCGGCGGACGTCGTCTTGCGGTTCATGCGGTTCTCCTCGGCCGAG
>NZ_JASKYR010000744.1:0-3248 GCF_041028215.1 Streptomyces flavofungini | reverse complement strand
GGCGCAGAGACAACTACCTGGCCCCGCACAGCTGGCAGGGCTGAGCAACGTCTTCCCCGACTGCCGGAGGGCCGGAGGGCCGCACCCCTACTCTGGGTGCGGCCCTCCGTCGGTCTCATTGCCTGGTCGGCGTCGCGCCCACGCCCCCGGCCAACGGCGCATCAGCGCATCAGCGCGAGAGTCGTTGAAGCGGAACACCACCACAGAAGATGCGGACCTGTCAGTCAGCGGTACCTGGCTCAACTACCCACTCGGCATGCAGACCGCTCACCGAAGCGATCATGTCGAAGTCGCCGTCATAGTGCAGGACCGTCACCCGGTGCCGCTCGGCGGTTGCCGCGATGAGGACGTCGGCCAGCGACAGAGCCCGGTGAAAACCGGCGTTCAGTGCCAAGGCCTGGATCTCGAGCGCCCGCTCGAACTCCTGGTCATCGCAGGGCAGGTAGTCGAATCCGCGGAGCAGGGTGCGCAGGCGTGCCGCCTCGGGCTTTCCGCGCGCCGAGAACAGAATCTCGTACTTGGTCGGGCCGCAGACCGTAAGGAGCCCATCGCGGTCCAAGGCATCCAGCCGCGCCCGCACCGCCGCTTTGCCCCGGCGGGCCAGAGCGGACTTGTCGATGAGATAACGCCCCTTCACGCTGCCGAGGCCCCGCCTTCGCGCTTCAGGGAGCCATCCGCATTCCGTGGCCCCGTCTGCGCGCGGATCTCGGCGAATACGTCTTCGAACTCACCCTCGTCCATGGCATCGAAGAGTTCCCGGCGCAGCCGCAGCCGCACCCCCTCCTCCATGGCCGCCCGCACCGCAGCGGCCTTCGTCTTCACCCCGTACACCCGCATCGCCTGCTCGACGATCTCGTCATCCAGATCGATCACAGTCCTGGCCATCAGATATCCCTCCACAGCCGACGGTACGGCAAAGATATCAATCGAGGCACAGAAATGATATCCAGACGTGAGCGAGCATCGCAGATGCCCACGTCAGACGTGGTGGCGCGACCCATGAGACCGCTCACCAGCCGGACCGTCCGCCCCCGGAATGCCGCGTGGAGCGACTCCTCCATGAGCCAACCGATCGACCTGCCGTGCGGAGCTGCCTCGCAGAGGCTGCCGGAGCCGCAAAAAGGGGCTCGTCACAGATCTACGAAGACCGCGGCGTCGTCGAGAAGACGAGGGCTGCCACGGAGATGACCACGGACCGCCGTGGCGATCTGGCCCGATGAGTCACTCATAGCCGGATGCTAGGTGCGTGGCCGGTCATGGCGCGACAAAGTGCCGAAAACCCCCAGATCGGGATCGTTGGCTCTCCAGCCTGAGCTGCGGGCCGCTACCGTGAAGCCATGACCGCACTGCCCGACTGGATGCGCCCGCCGCGCGCGGAAGGCTGGTTCGCGGAGGACCTCGACCGCCTCCCCGAGGCGCCCCGCCACACCGAGCTGATCGACGGAGCCCTCGTCTTCATGATGTCGCCCCAGAGGTGGTGGCACGGCCACCTCATCACCATGCTCACAGTCGCGCTCATGGAGCAGGTGCCCGCGGACACCAGAGTCGGCCGCGAGATGACCATCAAACTCGACCCACGCAACCGTCCCGAACCGGACCTGCTGGTGACGACGGCCGACTTCGACGGTGACCGCACCTGGTTCGCTCCCGAAGACGTCCAGCTTGTCATCGAGGTCGTCTCTCCCGAGTCCGCCCATCGCGATCGCACAGTAAAGCTCCGCAAGTACGCGGAGGCCGGAATCCCGCACTACTGGTGCATCGAGGACGAGGACGGGGCACCCGTCGTCCACGTCTACGAGCTCGACGAGCCCACCGGCGCCTACGCGCCCGCCGGCATCTTCCGGGGCAACCTCCGACGCCCAGTCCCCTTCGAAGTCAGCCTGGACCTCGACAAGCTCACGCCGCCCCGAAGCGGCTGAAAGTCAGCACCAAGTCAGCACGGGAATGCAGAAGGGGTCGGACTCACCAGAGTCCGACCCCTTCTGACCTGCATATTTGACGAAATTATCTAACGTGCAGTAATGAGGCGATTACACGTTGAAGCGGAACTCCACCACATCCCCGTCCTGCATCACATACTCCTTGCCCTCCATGCGCGCCTTGCCCTTCGCGCGGGCCTCTGCCACTGAGCCGGTCTCCACCAGGTCCGCGAAGGAGATGACCTCCGCCTTGATGAAGCCCTTCTGGAAGTCCGTGTGGATGACGCCCGCTGCCTCGGGGGCCGTCGCTCCCTGGGGGATCGTCCAGGCGCGGGACTCCTTCGGGCCCGCCGTGAGGTAGGTCTGGAGGCCGAGGGTGCGGAAGCCCACGTGGGCCAGGGTGGCGAGGCCGGGCTCTTCCTGGCCCACCGACTGGAGGAGTTCCAGGGCCTCGTCCTCGTCGAGCTCCGCGAGGTCCGACTCCAGCTTGGCGTTGAGGAAGATCGCCTCCGCGGGGGCGACCAGGGCGCGCTGCGCGGCCTTGAAGTCGTCGTCCGTCAGCTCGTCCTCGTCGACGTTGAAGACGTAGAGGAAGGGCTTGGTGGTGAGGAGGTGCAGGTCGTGCAGAAGCTCCGCGCGCTCGCTGCCCTGGACGATGCCCTGCGAGAAGAGCGTGTCGCCCTTCTCCAGGATCTCCTTGGCCGACTCCACCGCCGCCACCTTCGGGGCGATGTCCTTCTTGATCCGCGACTCCTTCTGGAGGCGGGGCAGGACCTTCTCGATGGTCTGGAGGTCGGCGAGGATCAGCTCGGTGTTGATCGTCTCGATGTCGTCCTTGGGCGAGACCTTGCCGTCGACGTGCACGACGTTCTCGTCCTTGAAGGCGCGGATGACCTGGCAGATCGCGTCCGACTCACGGATGTTCGCGAGGAACTTGTTGCCCAGGCCCTCGCCCTCGCTCGCGCCGCGCACGATGCCCGCGATGTCGACGAAGTCGACCGTGGCGGGCAGGACCCGCTGGGAGGAGAAGATCTCGGCCAACTTCGTCAGGCGGGGGTCGGGGACACCGACCACGCCGACGTTCGGCTCGATCGTGGCGAACGGGTAGTTGGCCGCCAGCACGTCGTTCTTGGTCAGGGCGTTGAACAGGGTCGACTTGCCGACATTCGGCAGACCGACGATTCCGATCGTGAGCGACACGTTGCGACTTCCCGTACGTCAGGGCTGGGTGGGAGCACGGCCCCGTTCGCTTGCTCGCGCTTCGTACGCGGTGTGACGGCGATTCGTACGCGCGCCGCACACAGGGGCCGATCCCACAGTCTACGGCGT
>NZ_JASKYR010000743.1:0-5532 GCF_041028215.1 Streptomyces flavofungini | reverse complement strand
GCCTCGTAGAGCCGCCCGCCGTCCTGGAGCGCGACGTCCGGCGCCCGGTGCCCGACGAAGCGGTGGGCGCCCCGCGGGGCCCGGTACGCGATGCCGACGCCCGTCAGCTGTCCGACCATCCCCGCCCGCGCGGCGCCCACCCGGCCGACGACTCCGGCGAACCCGGCGCGCGCGGCCCTGGTCCACGGGCGCTTGGCTGCGCAGGACCGCCCTGCCGACCGGGTGCCGCTCGGCCTCGTAGGTGTCGAGCAGGCCCTCGGGGGCCCGGCCCTCGACGGCCGCGACCAGCTTCCAGCTCAGGTTCACGGCGTCCTGGAGGCCGGTGTTCATGCCCTGGCCGCCCGCCGGTGAGTGGACGTGCGCGGCGTCCCCGGCGAGGAAGACCCGGCCCACGCGGTACGCGGGCGCCTGGCGCTCGTCACTGTGGAAGCGGGACATCCAGCGGGCGTCGTGCATCCCGAAGTCCCGGCCGAGCGCCTGCCGGACGATGCTCCTGACCTCGTCGAGGTCGAGCGGGGCGCTGTCGGGCACGTTCCGCGAGCGGTCCCAGCCGATGACCCGGTGGTAGCCGTCGGCGAAGGGGGCGATGAAGGCGAAGGCGTCGCCGACGGTGTCGACGGTCAGCAGGTCCGGCGGGCGCTCGGCGAGCCGCACGTCGGCGAGGACCAGCGAGCGGATGACGGACCTGCCGGGGAACGGCAGCCCGACCGCCTCGCGCACGCCGCTGCGCATCCCGTCGGCGCCGACGGCATAGGCGGCGGCCAGGGTGCCCGACCTGCCCTCGGGGCCGCGCACATCGAGCCGCACGCCGCTCGCGTCCTGGGTGAGCCCGACGACCTCCGTCTCGTACGCGAAGCGCACCCCGGACTTCACCGCCCGCCGCTCCAGGGCCTGTTCGACCTCGTACTGCGGCAGGACCAGGACGTGCCGGAAGCGGGACGGCAGGGCGGAGAGGTCGAGCGCGAGGCGGCTGAAGACGCGCAGCTTGTCGAGCGGCTCCCCCACGGCCTCCAGCTCGTCGGCGAGGCCGCGGGCGTCGAGCTGCTCCAGGGTGCGGGCGTGCACGACCAGCGCGCGGGAGAGGTTGCTGATGCCGTGCGGCCGCTTCTCCACGAGGGTGACGGCGACGCCCGCGGCGGCCAGATCTCCGGCCAGCAGCAGGCCGGWGGGGGGCCCGCGCCCACGACGACGACACCCCTGCCGTCGGCCCCGCTGTCGGCCCCGCCGCCGGTCCTGCCGTCAGTCCTGCCGTCCCTCGCGACGTCACTCGTGCCGTTCATGGCTGCCTCCTGATGCCAACACGCGTTGGTCAACGCTTGTTGGCCAACGTAGGACCGCCTCTCTGGACTGTCAACAACTGTTGGCCTACGTTTGTTGGCATGACCGGAAAAGCCCCCGCGGACGCCTCACCCTCCCCGTCCGACGCACCCGACACCTCTCCCCGGCGCTCCGACTCCACCCGCGCSKGAAYCCTCGCGGCGGCCCGCGAGCGGTTCGCCGCGGACGGGTACGAGCGCGCGACGATCCGCGCCATCGCCAGGGACGCGCGCATCGACCCCTCGATGGTGATGCGCTACTACGGCAACAAGGAGGGGCTCTTCGCCGCCGCCACCTCCGCCGACCTGCGGATGCCGGACTTCGCGCGGGTGCCGCGCGAGGATGTCGGGCGGGTCCTCGTGACGCACTTCCTCGACATGTGGGAGGACGGGGGCGTGCTCACCGCGCTGCTCCGGGTGGGCCTCACCAACCAGGCGGGCGCCGAGCGCATGCGGGAGATCTTCGAGGGGCAGCTGCTGCCGGTCGCCCGTGAGGTCTGCCCGGATCCGGCCGAGGCGGCGACGCGGGCGGCGCTCTGCGCCGCGCAGGTGCTCGGTCTCGCCCTGACCCGGTACGTGCTGCGGTTCCCGCCGTCGACCGCGATGACGCGTGCGGAGGTCACGCGGTGGCTGGCGCCGACGCTCCAGCGCTATCTGACGGCCGAGGAGTGAGAGCCTGCGTCATATCCCCTGCCAGGCACCGCACGCCCGGCCGGGGATATGACACGGGCTCTGCGGGAAAGAGAACACGCCGAGGGCGCCCTCCGCCGCCGCGTACGTACGTACATGGCGGAGGGCGCCCTCGGCGCGAAAGTCCGTCGGCGGCGCTGCTGGTGCCGTCGGCGCTGCTTGAGCCGTCAGCCCTGCTTGTGCTGCTTGCGGGACTTGTCGCCGACCATCACGAGGCCCGCGATGACCAGGAACAGCACGATGGGGGCCGCGACATAGAGGCCGAGCGTGTCGATGACGCTCAGGCCCGGACCCGGGTCGTCGCCGTCGTCCCGCATGTTCGCGAGCGCGGGGGACGACATGAGCAGCATCATCAGCGTCGTGCCGGAAGCCAGGGCGCCGGCGCGCAGAGCGTTCTTCTTGTCCACGGTGCAAACGTAGCGAACTCCTAAACGGGGTGCGCGTCCGGGGGTGCCGTACGGCGGAACACCGCGAGGAGCGCGTGCAGCCGCGGCGACGCCGCAAGGTCTTCCAGGGTGACGGGGTGTCCGGCGGCGTCGGCGATCGGCAGCCGCCAGTTCGGATACTGGTCCCAGGTGCCCGGCAGGTTCTGCGGGCGGCGGTCGCCGACCGCGTCCGGCAGCCAGATGCCGACCATGCGGGCCGGGGTGGCCAGCAGGAAGCGGTGCACGGCGCGGACCTCGTCCTCCTCGCAGCCGACGCCGCCCGGCAGCATGCCGAGCCGGGAGAGCAGCCCGAGCCACTCGCGCACATCGGCGGCGGCCTCGCGCTGCTCGTCGGCGAGGGGGCGGGTCAGCAGGCCGAGCTCATGGCGCAGCCGCACATGCTCGCCGGTGAGGCGGGCGGCGGTCGGGGGCAGGTCGTGCGTGGTGGCGGTGGCGACGCAGTCGGCGCGCCACGCGTCGGCGGGCAGCGGACGCCCCGTGCCCTCCCAGTCCCGCTCGAACCAGAGCACGGAGGTGCCGAGGACGCCGTGCGCGCGCAGGGTCTCGCGGACGCCGGGCTCGACGGTCCCGAGGTCCTCGCCGATGACGAGGGCGTCCGCGCGGTGGGCCTCAAGGGCGAGCACCGCGAGCATCGCCTCGGCGTCGTAGTGCACGTACGTCCCCTCGGTGGGGTCGTGGCCCTCGGGGACCCACCAGAGCCGGAACAGGCCCATGACGTGGTCGATCCGCAGCGCGCCCGCATGGCGCAGGAGGCCGCGGAGCAGCGCGCGGTACGGGGCGTAACCCGACTCGGCGAGGCGGTCCGGGCGCCAGGGCGGCAGCCCCCAGTCCTGACCCCGCGCGTTGAACGCGTCCGGGGGCGCGCCGACCGAGATGCGCTGCGCGAAGTGCCGCCGCTGGGCCCAGGCGTCGGCGCCGCCGGGGTGCACGCCGACCGCGAGGTCGTGCACCAGGCCGATGTCCATGCCCGCCTCGCGGGCGGTGCGCTGGGCGGTGGCCAGTTGCTCGTCGGTGAGCCAGGCGAGGCGGCAGTGGAAGTCGACGCGGTCCAGGAGCTCGCGCCGCGCGCGGGCGGTCGCGGCCGACGCGGGGTCGCGCAGCCCGGCGGGCCAGGTGTGCCAGTCGGGGCCGTACACCTCGGCGAGGGCGTACCAGGTGGCGTGGTCCTCCAGGGCGGGGCCCTGCTCGGCGAGGAAGGCGCTGTAGGCGGCGCAGCGGCCGGGGCCGACGGGGACCTCGGCGAGCAGTCCGAGGGCTTCGCGCTTGAGGGCCCAGACCGCGTCGCGGTCGATCAGCTCGCCGCGCAGGAGCACCCCCTCGCGCAGCTCGTCGGCCCGGCGGCACAGCTCCTCGGCCCGGTCGCGGGCCGCCCCCCGCAGCTGCGCGAACTCCGGCACGGCCGCCACGCGCAGATGCACCGGGTCGGGGAAGCGGCGGGAGGACGGGCGGTACGGCGAGGGGTCGCCGCCGGGGCCCTGCGGCGGGCTGGGCACGGCCGCGTGCAGCGGGTTGACCTGGAGGAAGCCGACATCCAGGGCGCGGCCCGACCAGGCGGCGAGCTCGGCCAGGTCGGCGAGGTCGCCCATGCCCCAGGAGCGCTGCGAGAGCAGGGAGTAGAGCTGGACCAGGAGGCCGTGGGTGCGGCGCGGCGGGGTCTTGATCCGACGGGGGGCGGCGATGAGGTGCGCCCGGGCCTCGCGCCCGTCGGGACTGCGGACGTGCAGGGCGTGCACGCCCGGCGGCAGCCGGGTGTCCGCTTCGGCTCCGGCCTCCCATGCGTACGTCCCGCCCTCCTCCGCCTCGATCCGCACGCGCGTGCCCCGCGGCAGCTCCGGGAGGAAGGCGGTGTCGCCGTCCGTCCAGGCGACCACGGTCGGCGGGAGCAGGCGCTCGGACAGCTCCGCCTCGCGTGCGGCGAGGGCGGCGGAGACCGCGTCGGGGGTGCTCGCGTCCACACCGAGGGCGGCGAGGGCGGCGACCACCGCGGTGTCGGTGGCCGGGACGGTGCGCCCGGGGGACGGGGAGTAGGAGGTGGCCACTCCGTACGAGGCGGCCAGCCGGGGTAGGGCCATCAGACCCCCGTGTAGTCCAGGCCCGAGGCCATACCGGTGGAGGTGGGCTCGCTGGTGAGGGGGGCGGCGTCGGCGAGGGGCGGCTCGCTGGTCAGCGGCGCGGCGTCGGCGAGCGGGGGCTCGCTGGTCAGGGGCGGCTCGAAGCAGCCGCAGAAGCACGATCCGTCGAGCCCGGACTCGGGACCGGAGAGCTGCGCCGAGTCGGGTGAGGTCACCCGGGTCCAGTCGGTGCCGGACGTCTGGCGGGGCATCTGGCCGGACACCGGTCCGGGCACCTGTTTGGAGAGGCCCGAGAGCAGAAGATTGGCGGAAGCAGCCACGTGTGAGCTCCTTGTCAGGGGGCAGGTCACGGCAGCCCTACCCAGAACGCGGGGCCGCAGACGTATACGTTGTATCAACGTGACGTGGGTCACGCCGGGTTCCCGGCGCGGGAGTTGTTCTTCCTCCGCCCCTGCTCACCCCGGAAGATCGGGCTCCCAGCGCCCGCCGACCCGGAAATCGTGCGCCGCGCCGGAGCGGGCGGCAGGGCCCGGGGCGAGCTCTCGGGCGCGCTGTGGGCACCCCCGCGGACGGGCGCGGAAGCGTCCGTTTCAGCCCCGTCGCGGCCCTCACGTCCGCCGGTGCCCCGCTACGGCCCCCGGCGTGATTCCGCGCGGATTCCGCGAAGAATCACTCCTCGCACACGTCCGCCCGTTGACACCCCGGCCGCCTCAGTGGTGGGCTCACTGCCACATCTGACGTCAGGGGCCACAGGAGCCCACCGGAAACAAGGAGCGGCCGTGCAGCTGCGGCGCAGGAAGGGCGCGGCCGCCCTCGCGGTCGCCGTCATCGCGGGCGCTCTCGGCGGCGCCCCCGGCGCCCTCGCGGCCCCGGGCACCCCCGACACCCCCCCCCCCCCCCCCCCCCCCCCCCCCCCCCCCCCCCCCCCCCCCCCCCCCCCCCCCCCCCCCCCCCCCCCCCCCCCTCAGTGGTGGGCTCACTGCCACATCTGACGTCAGGGGCCACAGG
>NZ_JASKYR010000742.1:0-3778 GCF_041028215.1 Streptomyces flavofungini | reverse complement strand
TCAGACCGGCGGCGCGGAACAGCTCCGTCACCTCCTCGGCGCCGGGGAGTTCGTCGGCGTAGCGGAGGGCGTGCGCCCCGGGGGCCGCCGTCTCGCGCCGCCGGGCCTCCGCGGCGGCCAGGCTCGCCTCCAGGCCGTCCAGGATGCGGTAGGTGTCGGCCTTGAGCGTGGCGGGGTCGTCGGCGGTGACGTACGCGATGCCGCCGATGCTCAGCGCGGCGGAGGCGGCGTCGTAGCGGGGCATCGCGGTGCCGTCGGGCACGGTGCTGCCGCGGGCGATCTCCACGGTGGTGCCGGGTGAGACCAGCGCGCTCCAGTCGTGTGTGCGCCAGTTCAGCGGCGGCAGGGTCCGCCACGGGGTGCCGCGCGCATCGGTGGCGATCAGGGCGAGGGAGGCGGCGGCCCGGCCCGTGGCCCCGGTCAGCATCCGCTCGGGGTACTTCTGCGGCTCGCCGAGCGCCTCGTGGGCCTGGAGGGTGATCAGGTCCACGCCGTGCACCTCCTCGACCTCGCGGGTGACCATCGCCCCGCCGACCCGGGCGGCCGTCTCCAGGAGGGTGACCTCCTCACCGGCCATCAGCTTGAGTTCGGTGTGGGTGGCGCAGGTGTCGAGGCCCAGCGAGTCGACCGCGCGGCGGGCGTGCCGCTCGATGAGGCGCTGGAGCCGCTCGGGCAGCACGCAGGGCGCCTGGTTGCTCAGTTCGGTGAAGGGGGCGACGGTGGGCAGGCGTCCGGTGACACAGACCGGGTGGTACCGCCCGGCGGCCACGATGCCCTCGACGCTCACGTAGTCGCCGTATCCAGCCGTGCCGTCGTCCTCGGCCGGGTACCAGGACTCGGTGGTGGAGTCGATGAGTTCCTCGGCGACGAACGACGGCCCGTGCGGGACCGCCGTGTACTCGCCGAACCCGGTGCGGAACGCGGTCCTGTCGACCTCTAGGGCGCTGTGCCAGACCTCGGCGATGTCGGTGTCGCCGCCGATCACCACATGGCCGATCGAGCCCGCCCCGTCGGCCCGCTTGAGCAGGAAGGGCGCGGACAGCCGGTCCCTGGCCCGCTGGAGGTCGCCGAGGGTGGTGACGTGCCGGAAGCGCGGCACGGGCACCCCGGCCCGGCGCCAGCGCAGCCGCATCAGCCACTTGTCGCGCGCCAGGGCCGCGTTGACGCCGGGCCCCGGCAGGCCGAGCCGCAGACAGGCCTCGGCGACCGGGCGCACCGCGTACTCGGAGAACGTCAGGAGCCCGTCGGCGCCGGTCAGCCGGGCGTGCTCGACGAGCGCCGCGACGGGGTCCCCGGCATCGGCGCGGTCGGTGACATCGGTACAGTGCGCGGCCAGTTCGCCGCGCGCGAAGGCGTCGACGGGCGACAGGAGCACCGCGTGCACGGACGCGACGGCCGCGAGGCGCGGCAGGGCGTAGTCAAGGGACGGGCCGCTCCGGCCCGCGACGAACAGCAGTCGTTTCACAGTCTTCTCCGGGGTGGACCTTCTCCGTGGCGGACAAGGGCTCGACGGCGTACGGGAGGCCGGGCTCAGCGCGGCAGGGCGAGGCCGAGGCCCCGGTGGCGGGCGATCCGGAACACCCGGTGGGCCAGCGCGATGTCCTCGACGGCGAGGCCGAAGGGGTTGACGACGATCAGTTCGTCGTCGGACTCGCGTCCCGGCCGTACCCCGCCGAGGAGTTCGCCGAGGGTGGCGGTGCCGCGCTGCCGTACGCGTCCCTCGCGCAGCAGATGGCCGAGGAGGCGGTGCGGGTCGTCGCGGATCAGGTCCCAGTCGTCGACGTACAGCTTGTCGGCGCCGAGCAGCACGTCCTCGGTGAGGTCGTCGAGCGAGACGTTCACCGCGAGCGCGCCCCGGGTGAGCCAGGAGCGCTCGATGTAGCCGGTGCGGGTGCTGGTGCAGGCGACGACCACGTCGGCCTCGTGGGCCGCGGTCCGCGCGTCGCGGGCGGCGACGACCTTCACCCCGTGGGCGGCGAGGCCCTCGGCGGTGTCCCGCTCGAAGTCGGCGACGCGGCCCGGCACCTCGTCGTACACCCTGATCTCCTCAAGGCCCGGCAGACGGCGGGCGAGCATCAGGGCGTGCTCGCGGGCGATGACGCCCGCGCCGTAGAGCGCGGCGGCCCGCGCGCCGGTCCTGGCGAGGCGGCGCACCGCGAGCACGGAGACGGCGGCGGTGCGCAGGGCGCTGATGTGGGCGCCCTCCATGACGCACAGCGGGCGCGCGGTCAGCGGGTCGAAGAGCACGGTCAGGCCGCTGGCCCGGGGCAGTCCGTGCCCCACGTTGCCCGGATTGGCGTTGATGACCTTCGTGCCGACGGCGGTGAGGCCGCCGTTGACCAGGCCGGGCATGGTGATGCTGCGGGCCTCGCCGCCGCCGGGCGGCTCCCAGCCGAGATAGGCCTCGGGCGGCAGGATCGTCTTGCCCTCGGCGTGCGCGACGAGGGTCTCGTGCATGCAGGCCAGCGGGTCGATCTCGGCGCAGGCCTGGCGCACCTCCTCGCCGCAGAGGTAGATCAGGGAGTCGGGATGGTGGGTGCTTGTGCCATGAGCGGACATGGTGGTGTGGTCCCCCGTTGTGGTGCGGCACGCCGGGTGGGCGTCGCCGTGGTGCGAAGTCCTCTGGTGTGAGGCGGTCACAGGTCCCGGTTCCGGGCGGCTTCGGGCCCTCCGCGGCCACGGTCCGGTCCCCGGGACGGGCGCGGCCCCGTCAGGCGAGCAGCGCCGTGTCGAAGGCGGGCTCGGTGGCCGCGGTGCCGGTGAGGCCGTGCTCGGCCACCCAGGCCGCGCTGTACACGGTGTCCTCGTAGCGGTCGGCGCCGTCCGCGCAGAGGCAGACGACCCGCTGGGCCTCCGGGTGTTCGGCGAGGTGGCGGGCGGCCGCCGCGAGCACCGCTCCCGAGGAACCGCCGACGCCCACGCCGGTCCCCGCGCGCAGCCGGTGGCAGGCGGCCACGGCCTCGGCGTCCGGGATCAGCCGCACCTCGTCGCAGTCGGCGGGGCGGGCGAACTCCGAGGGGCGTCCCGCCCCGATGCCGGTCAGCGCGCGCCGTCCCGGCGGGCCGCCCAGCGCGACGGACCCGCGGACGTCGACGCCCACGACATGGCACTCGGGCGCGACCATGCGCAGATACGCGGCGATCCCGGCGAGCGTGCCGCCGGTGGAGACGGCCACGAAGACGGCGTCGGGCCTGCCGTGGCCGTGCCGCAGGATCTCGGGCCCGGTCTGCTCGCGGTGGACGCGCGGGTTGGCCGGGTTGCGGTACTGGTCGGGCCAGACGAGCGAGGCGTCGGAGGCCAGCAGATCCTGGACCCGGTCGAGCCGGGCCCGCAGGAATCCGCCGTGCGCGTCCGGCCGGTCGACGTGTTCCACGATCGCCGAGAGCGCGGTCATTTCGTCGAGGTTGCGCCTGCTCGTCTTCGGGTCGACGACGGCGACGAAGGGGTAGCCGCGGCTGCGGCACACATAGGCGAGGGCCGCGCCGAGATTCCCCGACGTGGACTCCACCAGCGTGCGCCCCGGGCCGAGCAGCCCCCGGTCCTCCAGGTCTTCCACAAGGGCGTAGGCGGTCCGGTCCTTGACCGAACCGCCCGGGTTGAACTGCTCCAGTTTCAGGCCTGCCTCACGCCACCGCCCGGCCACCCGCAGCCGCACGGGCAGCAGCGGAGTGCGCCCGATCCTGGAGACGTCCCGTGCCCGAGCGGGGGTGCCGTTCACGGGCACCCCCGTCCCCCGCCCTCGCGACGGTCGCTCCCCCGTCCTCGGGTGGCCCGTCCG
>NZ_JASKYR010000741.1:0-3337 GCF_041028215.1 Streptomyces flavofungini | reverse complement strand
CTTCCGGCGGGGACACCAATGAACTTAGCGGCGACCACTGACAACGCCGCTCCCGAGCCGCTCCTCGCGCTGCCGACCTCAGTGTTCGTCGCGCAGATCCACGATCCGCCGGAACTTCCCCAACGACCGCTCCAGCGTCTCCGGATCGACGATCTCGACGCCCACCGAGACACCGATGCCGTCCTTGACGGCGGCGGCGATCTCCCGGGCCGCGGCGGCACGCCGCTCGGGCGTCGTGTCCGCGCGGGCCTCGGCGCGCACGGTCAGGGCGTCCATGCGGCCCTCGCGGGTCAGCCGGAGCTGGAAGTGCGGGGCGATGCCCGCCGTGCGCAGCACGATCTCCTCGACCTGGGTGGGGAAGAGGTTGACGCCCCGCAGGATCACCATGTCGTCGCTGCGGCCCGTCACCTTCTCCATCCGCCGGAAGACCCGGGCGGTGCCGGGGAGCAGCCGCGTCAGGTCACGGGTGCGGTAGCGGACGATGGGCATGGCCTCCTTGGTCAGGGAGGTGAAGACCAGTTCGCCGCGCTCGCCGTCCGGCAGCGCCTCCCCGGTGAGCGGGTCGACGACCTCGGGGTAGAAGTGGTCCTCCCAGATGTGCAGCCCGTCCTTGGTCTCGACGCACTCCTGCGCGACCCCGGGCCCGATCACCTCGGAGAGCCCGTATATGTCGACGGCGTCGATGGCGAAGCGCTCCTCGATCTCGCGCCGCATCTCCTCGGTCCACGGTTCGGCGCCGAAGATGCCGACCCGCAGGGAGGTCGTACGGGGATCGACGCCCTGCCGCTCGAACTCCTCAAGGAGGGTGAGCATGTACGAGGGCGTCACCATGATGATCTCGGGACGGAAGTCCTGGATCAGCCGCACCTGCCGCGCGGTCATGCCGCCCGAGGCGGGGATGACCGTACAGCCGAGCCGTTCGGCTCCGTAGTGGGCGCCGAGACCGCCGGTGAACAGTCCGTACCCGTACGCGACATGCACCTTGTCACCCGGCCTGCCGCCCGCGGCGCGGATCGAGCGGGCCACCACGTCCGCCCACATGGACAGGTCCTGCTCGGTGTACCCGACGACCGTCGGAAGACCCGTCGTGCCGCTGGAGGCGTGCAGGCGCCGCACCTCGGACTGCTCGACGGCGAACATCCCGAAGGGGTAGTTGGCCCGCAGGTCGTCCTTGCTGGTGAGGGGGAAGCGTGCCAGGTCGGCGAGGGAGCGGCAGTCGTCGGGGCGCAGCCCCGCCTTGTCGAAGGCCGCCCGGTAGAACGGGACGTTCTCGTACGCGTGCAGCAGGGTGTCCTGGAGGCGTTCGAGCTGAAGGGCCCCGAGCTCGCGGGGGCCGAGCCGTTCCGCAGAGTCCAGTTCGAGCGGCAGGCGCGTCATGAGGTTCTCCCGTCCTGAACGGGCGACCGATCATTCGGTCGTCGATCTTCCGTCGACCTCAGTAATCCAGCCCCGGCCCTGGTCGTCAAGGGATGGCGCGGCACGCCTTCGAGCTGCGGAGCACCGCCCGCCGCCCCGGCCGACGCGCGTTGCCCGCACCTGTCACGGGATGTGATGATCCTCTTCATGCCGACTTTCAGCGCGTACGACGGGACGGAGCTCGCCTACCACGAGAAGGGGGTGGGCGAGCCGCTGCTGTGCGTGCCGGGCGGCCCCATGCGCGCCTCCGTCTACCTGGGCGACCTCGGCGGTCTCGCGGCGCACCGCCGGCTGATCCTGCTCGACCTGCGCGGCACGGGTGACTCGGCCGAACCGGACGATGTCGGCACCTACCGCTGCGACCGGCTCGTCGACGACATCGAGGCGCTCCGCGAGCACCTGGGCCTGGACCGGGCCGATGTGCTCGGGCACTCCGCGGGCGCCGATCTGGCCACCCTGTACGCGGCCCGCCACCCCGAGCGCGTGCGCACCCTCGTCCTGGTCGCCCCGGCGACGATGGCCGTGGGCGGCACCATGACCCTTGAGGACCGCGCCGAGGCGGCCGCCCTGCGCAAGGACGAGCCCTGGTACCCGGCGGCCGCGACCGCCCTGCGGGAGATCGCCGAGCAGGGCGCCCCCAGCGCGGGCTGGGAGGCCATCGCCCCGCTCACCTACGGCCGTTGGGACGCCGCCGCCCAGGAGCACCGGGCCCGGAGCGCCGCCCAGAAGAACGCGGCGGCCTCCGAGGCCTACTACGGCCGGGCCGCCTTCGACCCCCCTGCCACCCGCGCGGCCCTCTCGGAACTGGAGGCGCCGGTCCTGGTCCTCGCGGGCGCCCTGGACGGCGGCCCCACCCCGGCCCGCGCGGCCGAACTGACCGCCCTCTTTCCCGCGGGCGTCCGCCAAGTACAGCCCGGCGGCGGCCACTTCCCGTGGCTGGACGACCCGGAGTGGTTCGTACGACGGGTGGCGGGGTTCCTGGCGCGGGACTGACGTCACGCGTCCAGGTAGCCGCTGGCCTGAAGGGTGAAGAGGCGGGCGTAGGTGCCCGCACGGGTGAGGAGTTCGTCGTGGGTGCCCGCCTCCGTGATGCGGCCCCGGGGTCAGGACGACGATGCGGTCGGCGCCCCGCACGGCGCTGAGGCGGTGCGAGATCAGCAGACTGGTGCGGCCCTCGCGGTGGTGGCCGAGCCGGTGGTGCACATCGGCCTCGGCCTCCGCGTCGAGTCCCGAACGCGGCTCGTCCAGGATCAGCAGATCGCGGTCGACCCGCAGGAACGCGCGGGCCAGTGTGATGCGCCGGCTCTGCCCGCCGGACAGCAGAGCGCCGGTGCGCCGGTCGCCTTCGCCGGACTCCGCGAAGCGGCGGCTCAGGAGCGTGTCGTAACCGTGGGGCAGTCCGCGCAGCGCCTCGTCGATGCCCGCCCGGTGGGCGGCGGCCCGGATGCGCGGTCCGTCGCCGAGCGCCGTGAGGTCGCCGACGGCGATGTTCTCGGCCGCCGTGAGGTCGTAGCGCATGAAGTCCTGGAACACGGCTCCGAGCCGGTCGCGCAGCTCACCCACCGGCACGTCGCGGATGTCGACGCCGTCCCACAGGATCGCGCCGCGGGTGGGGTCGTAGAACCGGCACAGCAGTTTGACCAGGGTGCTCTTGCCCGCGCCATTGCGGCCCACGAGGGCGACGGACCGCCCGTGGGGAATGTGGAGATCGACGCCGCGCAGGATCCAGGGGTGGCCGTCGGCGTAGCGGAACCACACGTCCCGTAGCTCGATGCCGCGCTGCAGAGGCGGGAGGCAGGGGCGTGGGCCCGGACCGGTGGGGGGCTCGCGGAGGTCGGGGCCCGCCCGGACGACCGCCAGGTAGTGGCCGMTCATCAGCAGCTCGTGATGGAGGTCGGCGACCCCGCCGACCAGCAGGGAC
>NZ_JASKYR010000740.1:0-4225 GCF_041028215.1 Streptomyces flavofungini | reverse complement strand
GCCCCGCTCGTCCTGACCGTCCTCGGCCTCGCCCGGGTCCGCCCCGTCCTCGCGGTCCTTCTTCTTTTTCTTCCTCCCGGCGTCCTCGGCCCGCTCGCCGCCGGTCGCCGATGCCGTCGCCGTGGCCGCCGCCTCCTCGGCCGACGCGCCACCGCCCGGTGCCGTGCCGGGCGTCGTGGACGCGCTCTCGCCCTCGCCGCCCCCGTCCGGGGCGGACGCGGCGGCGGGCTGCTCCGAGGGGCCCTCGGTGCCGAGTTCGGCGAGGCTCAGACCACCGGCCGCGAGCGCGAGACCCGCGGTGACGAGGAGGACCTTGCGGCGTCTGCGCCGGTGCGCGGCGCGACCGCGCTCGCCCCGCCGGACGCGGCCACGGGCCCGGGCACGCCCTCCCGCGCGGCCTCCCGCGCGGGGCGAGTCCGCGTCGTGGCCGTCGTCGCGGCCGGTGGACTCGTCCCGTGCGGTGAGGGAGCGCGCGTACTCCCGGCAGGCTTCGGCCGGGGTTCCGCACCCCGGGCAGGCGAGGGCTCCGTTGAGGTGCCTGCGGCACGGGTGGCAGTAGTCCATGAGGCTTGGAGGCTAGGCGCCGCTCCGGTGACAGCGGAAGGTGCCGCTGTGAAAGTTGTGTGCGGAATCAATAACTCCGGCGCGGCGGCCGCGCGGGCCCGCCACGGGCCGCGTTGTCAGTGGCAGGAGGCATGATTCAGGGCATGACGCAGAACTCCTCGGGTGAGCTGTACGCCCTCGCGCACGAGCACCTCCCCTCCGACGTGGCCGAGCGGTGGCTCGGGCTGCTCAGGCCCGGCATCCGACTCGCCGCGGCGGGCGGGGACGACGCGGTGGTGGGGCAGTTGGGCGGCGAGCCCCGGCTCCCGGAGTCGGTGGAGTGGCCGGTGTGGGAGGGGCAAGGCGCCCTGTCGTTCATCGCCTCGGTGGACTGCGCGGCGCTGCCCTCCGGGGCGCTCGACATACCGTTCCCGGACTCCGGCACGCTCGCCTTCTTCTACTACGACGGCCAACTGGACGACGAGGAGGAGGCGTTCGTGGAGGTGGACGCCCCGGAGACCTGGGCGGGCGCCCGGGTGGTGTTCATACCGGCGGGTGCGAAGGCCTCCCGGCGCGACACCCCGCACGAGCTGGAGGCGTACCCCCACGTCCCGCTCGCCGCGCGCGTGGAGCTGACGGTGGCGGAGCCGACGCACCCGCAGATCCAGGAGGCCCTGGCACCGCACGCGACGGCGTTCCAGGAGTACGAACACCCGGTGTGCGACGAGAAGTTCACCGACGCCCTGTGGAGGTACGACGAGGAGGCGGGCCACCAGCTCGGCGGCACACCGCAGTCGGTCCAGGACCCCGTCGAGCTTGAGGTCGCCCGCGCCGCCCTCGGGCCCGGGACGGACTGGCACGACCCGCGGCTCGTCGACGAGATGCGGGAGTGGGTGCTCCTCGCCCAGTTCGACACGGACGACGCGGCGGACATGATGTGGGGCGACGGCGGCTGCCTCTACTGGCTGATCCGCAGGGACGACCTCGCCGAACGCCGCTTCGAGAAGGCCCTGTTCACCTGGCAGTGCTGCTAGGCGGAGACCGCCCCGGGAGGCGGCCCGGGCCCAGGAGGACGCCCGGGCGGTTCTAGGCCCGCCCGAGCTGACCCCGCAGCCTCCGTGCCCGCAGCACCAGTTCGAGCTCGAAGCGGCGGTCCGGGTCGTCCACCTCGTCGCCCCAGAGCTCCCTTATCTGGCGCAGGCGGTAGCGGACGGTCTGGGGGTGGACGCCGAGCCGCGCCGCGACCTCCGGTGCGCCGCCGCGCGTCTCCAGCCACGCGAGGAGGGTCTCGGCGAGGCGGCGGCCATGGGCGGGACCGCAGTGGTCCAGGGGCGCGAGGCAGCGCCGGGCCAGGTCCTCGATGAGCTCCTCCGGCTGGAGCAGCACCAGCGCCTCGGTGTGCTCCGTGCAGTGCAGCACCTCCCCGGCGGGCAGCAGCCCGCGCTCCATCAGCCGCACGGCGGCCTCGGCCCAGCGCAGCGACTTCGCGGCGTCCGCGAGCGGCACCGGCGGGCCGATGGCCCCGGCCCAGCCGGTCATGGCGCGGCGCAGCAGCTCGGGGCGGCCCGCCGCCTCGGGGTCGGGCACGACCATGCGGGGCTGTTCGGCCTCCATGTCGAGCAGGACGCCCTCGCCCACCGCCGGGGCGACGGCCTCGCGGGCGGGGCGGAGCAGCACGCCGACCGCGACGCGCTCGGGGAGCTGCCAGCCGACGCGGGCGGCCCGTTCACCGAGGCCGTTGCCGAGCGCGGTGGCGCCGCCCTGCCCGGACGCATGCCCCGGGGAGCGGTCGCCGTAGGACGGCGGGCCGCCGCCCGTCTCGGAACGGCGCTCCGAGAGCAGCAGCTCCATCAGCTTGCGCTGGAGCCGGAGCCGTTCGCCCGCCTCACGGGCGGCGGCCTCGGCGTAGCCGCGTACGGACTGGTCGACGAGGCCGTCGAGGTACTCGAAGCCGGACTCGGCGAGTTCGTACATGGCGGGGGGCGGGATCTCTATCTGCTGGCCGATCTCGGCGAGGCGGCGCCAGGCGAGGCGCACACCGAGGCGGTAGATCGCCTGGAGCGAGTCGAGGCTGCGGCCGTGCAGGCCCTCGCCGCGGCCGAACTCCTGGAAGACCTCCAGGTGGTAGCGGGGTCTGCCCTCCTGCGACGCGATCTCCTTGACGAAGCCCTCCAGGGCGCGGCGGATGCCCACCAGCGCCATGGGTTCGCCCGAGTCGTCGAGGACGACGGGGAGTCCGGGGTACTCGGCGCGGATCTCGCGCAGGATGTCCTGGGCGAGCGCGGGCACCTCCTCCAGGGCGAGCGCGGCGAAGCGCCGCACCTGCCGGGGCGGTACGTCGCGCCAGGCGGAGCGGGCCGCGGACGGGCTCTGGCCACCCGGCGCGGAGGCGGCCCGGGGGGCCTGGTCGKSGGGGTGGGTGCCGGGCTGGTGAGGCGGCGGGCCACGGGCTCGGTGAAGCGGGCGGTGACCGGGCCGATGACGACCATGATGAGGACGTACGCGGTGGCCAGCGGGCCGACGCGGGGTTCGGTGCCGACCGCGAGCCCGGCGATGACGATGGAGAACTCCCCGCGGGCCACCAGCGCGCCCGCCGCCCGCCAGCGGCCCGCGGGCCCGACCCCGGCGCGACGGGCCGCGTACCAGCCGGTGGCGAGCTTCGTGCTCGCGGTGACGACGGCCAGGAGCAGCGCGGGAACGAGTACGGCCGGGATGTCGGCGGGGTCGGTGGACAGGCCGAAGAAGACGAAGAACACCGCGGCGAACAGATCACGCAGGGGCGTGAGGAGCACACCCGCGCCCTCGGCCGTCTTGCCGGAGAGCGCGATGCCGACGAGGAAGGCGCCGACGGCGGCCGAGACCTGGAGCTGCTGGGCGAAACCGGCCACCAGCAGGGTGAGGCCGAGGACGACGAGCAGGAGCATCTCGGGGTTGCTGGAGGAGACGGCGCGGCTGATGAGCCGTCCGTGGCACAGCGCCACGTACAGCACGGTGCCGACGGTGCCCAGGGAGATCAGCAGGGTGACCCCGGTCCCGGCGAGGCCCGCACCGGCGAGCAGGGCGGTGAGGAGAGGCAGGTAGAGGGCCATGGCGAGGTCCTCGATGACCAGGACGCCGAGGATGACGGGTGTCTCGCGGTTGCCGAGGCGGCCCAGGTCGCCGAGGACCTTGGCGATGACGCCCGACGAGGAGATCCAGGTGACGCCCGCGAGGGCGACGGCGGCGACGGGACCCCAGCCGAGGAGGAGCGCGGCCGCCGCCCCGGGCAGCGCGTTGAGGGTGAAGTCGACGATGCCGGAGGGGAATTGGGTCCTGAGATTGGTGACGAGTTCCCCGGCGCTGTATTCGAGGCCGAGCAGGAGCAGCAGGAGGATGACGCCGATCTCGGCGCCGGTCGCTATGAACTCCTCGCTGGCGCCGAGCGAGAGGATGCCGCCGTGTCCGAAGGCGAGTCCGGCGAGGAGATAGAGGGGGATGGGCGAGAAGCCCACCCGGCCGGCGAAGCGGCCGAGCAGACCGAGGGCCAGGATGATGGCCCCGAGCTCGATGAGCAGGGCGGTGGTGTGGTGCACGGGCGTCTCCTCCGGGTGTGGCTCGGCGATGGCGTCAGTGCTCCTTCGGGCGTCGGCCGTGGCGGGCCGGGCGCGATGGCGCAGCGGTGCTTCGGGGTGTGCGGCGGGGC
>NZ_JASKYR010000074.1:0-14708 GCF_041028215.1 Streptomyces flavofungini | reverse complement strand
GGACTGTGACCAGAGCACGACGGCCGCGGGGCCCGTGCGCCGCACGCAGGCGGCGAGCGCGTCGGCGGGRACGCAGCCGCCCAGCATGCGGGTGGGCACACCGGACTGGCGCAGCGCGGCGTTGAGCGCCTCCAGGGGCAGGGTGTGCTGCTCGCCGGGCGCGCAGGCCAGCACGACGGGGCCCGGGTGCGGGGGCGGCCCGGTGCGCGGAGCGAGCAGTGAGGCGCCGCGCAGCGTGGTGGAGACGTGCCAGGACAGCAGGTGCTCGACTTCCACATAGCGGTCGTCGGACAGCTCCCACTTGCGTCCCGCCGCCCGCAGCGTGGGCACCATGACCTCCTCCCAGGCCGGGATCAGGCCGATTGCGCCCACCAGTGTGTTCAGCCGGTCCTCGACCTCGTCGGCGTCCAGGCGCAGGGCCGCCCTGGCGAGGCCCCGGCCCTCGCGCCGCAGGTCCGGCGCGGGCGGCACGGGCGGCACGGGACGCGGAGCGCTGTGCCGTTGCGGCCCGCCGACCCCTACCGCCCACTCCGTGTCCACCTGGTCATCGGCGGCATGGCGGCCGTGCTTGTCCTGGCGGCCCTCGGCAGCATGGCGGCGGTGCTTGACCAGGCGGGCCGCCTCGGCGGGCGGGATGCCGCTGGAGGTGAGGCGGCACATGTACTCCAGCATGGCGACGTCCCGCGGGGACCAGCGGCGGTGCTGTCCCTGAGCGCGTTCGGCGGGGCCCAGGCCATAACGGCGGTCCCAACTGCGCAGCGTGGTGGGGGCCACCCCCAGCAGCCGGGCCACGGCGCCCGAGGTCAAGGAGGCGAGGAGATCCTCCGATCCGCCCGGGACGGTTGAATCGTCCATTCCCTCACAATACGACGCAGAAGCGGTGCGCGTTGCCGCGGCGCCCGGCGATGACGGGATCGGACGACAGAGCATCCATTGTGCGGCCGACGCGCCGACGGCAGGACAGCAGCCCGATCTCCCTCTGTGGTCGACCTCTTGACCTGCGTGAACCAAGTCATTAGGTTGCGATGACTACTGACGGACCCATGGCATCGAAGGAGGCGACCAGCGGATGTACACCAGCTCCGATCTCGGTCGCCTCGCCCAGTGCACCGCCTGGGTTCCGGGTCGTATCGCGCACGGCTGCTGAGCGCGCTGATCTGATGTGCCCTTCGCGGCACTCCTCCAGGCTTTCCGCCACCTTCTTCCGGCACGTCGCTGCCGTATGCCCTTGGGCGCCCGCTTTCTCGGCGAGGCGCGTCTGAACACAGAAAGCTGCCTGAAAATTGGCGAACATGACATCGACCGATCACGCACCGGAACGGCTGCCCGGCACGGCAGAGGCACATACGGCAGAGGCACGTACGGCAGAGGTCCGGCTGACGGTCAACGGCACCAAGACGCCGCTCTCGCCGGCCGCGCCGCACACCACGGCGCTTGATTTCCTGCGCGCACGTGGCCTGACCGGCACCAAGGAGGGCTGCGCCGAGGGTGAGTGCGGTGCCTGCTCGGTCATGGTGGCCCGCCCCGGCGTGAACAAGCCCACCGACTGGGTCGCGGTCAACGCCTGCCTGGTCCCGGCCGCGGCACTCGACGGCCAGGAGATCATCACCTCCGAGGGGCTCGCGACGCCGGGTGACCCGGGCACGATGCCCTCCCTGCACCCGGTGCAGGAGGAGATGGCGGTCCGCGGCGGCTCGCAGTGCGGGTACTGCACGCCGGGATTCATCTGCAGCATGGCCGCGGAGTACTACCGTCCGGGACGCTGCGAGCACACGCCGGAAACCGCGGCCACCGTGGAATCCGACGCGGACGAGGACCCCGGCCACGGTGCCGTCCACGACGCCGAACACGGGTCGAACGGCTTCGACCTGCACGCGCTGAGCGGCAACCTCTGCCGCTGTACGGGCTACCGCCCCATCCGCGACGCCGCGTTCGCCGTGGGCGCGCCCGAAGGCGACGACCCCCTGGCCCAGCGGCGCGAGCAGCTGCCGCCCGCACCGGTCGCCACCGAATACACCCGGGACGGCAGTACGTTCCTGCGCAAGAACACGCTGGCCGAGACACTGGCGGTGCTGCGCGAGCGGCCCGACGCCGTCGTGGTCGCGGGCTCCACCGACTGGGGCGTCGAGGTCAACATCCGCTCCCGCCGCGCTGATTGCGTCATCGCCGTCGACCGGCTGCCCGAACTGCGGGAACTACGCGTGGAGTCCGACCACATCGAGATCGGCGCGGCCCTCACCCTCACCGAGATCGAGCGCCGTCTCGACGGCGACATCCCGCTGCTCGCCGAGCTGTTCCCGCAGTTCGCCTCCCGGCTCATCCGCAACGGCGCGACCCTCGGCGGCAACCTGGGCACCGGCTCACCCATCGGTGACAGCCCGCCGGTGCTGCTCGCGCTGGAGGCCTCGCTGGTGCTCGCCGACGCCGACGGCGAGCGCGTGGTGCCGCTCGCGGAGTACTTCACCGGGTACCGGCAGAGCGTACGCCGGCCCGGCGAACTGATCAGGGCGGTGCGTGTGCCGCTGCCGCTGTCGCCGGTCACCGCCTTCCACAAGATCGCCAAGCGGCGCTTCGACGACATCTCCAGCGTGGCCGTCGCCTTCGCACTCGACGTCGAGGACGGCATCGTCCGCAAGGCACGCATCGGCCTGGGCGGCGTGGCCGCCACGCCGATCCGCTCCCTGGCCACCGAGGCCGCCCTGGAGGGCGAGCCGTGGACGGCGCGGACCGCCGAGGCCGCGGCCCGGGTCCTGCGCGGCGAGGGCACACCGATGAGCGACCACCGCGCCAGCGCCCTCTACCGTTCCGCGATGCTCGGCCAGAGCCTGCTCAAACTGTACGCACAGACCACCGAGGCGGTGTCGTCATGAGTCATCTCTCCCAGCGTCCGGAGAAGCCCGTCGTCGGCGTCTCCATGCCGCACGAGAGCGCCGTCCTGCACGTCACGGGCACCGCGCTCTACACCGACGACCTGGTCCAGCGGACCAAGGACGTGCTGCACGCCTACCCCGTACAGGTCATGAAGGCCCGCGGCAGGATCACCGCGCTGCGCACCGCGCCCGCACTCGCCGTGCCCGGCGTCGTCCGCGTACTGACCGGCGCCGATGTACCCGGCGTCAACGACGCGGGCATGAAGCACGACGAACCGCTCTTCCCCGACGAGGTGATGTTCCACGGCCACGCCGTCGCCTGGGTGCTCGGCGAGAGCCTGGAAGCGGCCCGCATCGGCGCCGCGGCCGTCGAGGTGGACCTGGAGGAACTGCCCTCCCTCATCACCCTGAAGGAAGCCATCGCTGCCGACAGCTACCACGGCGCACGGCCCCTGATGGAGACCGGCGACATCGACGCGGGCTTCGCCGACTCCGCCCACGTGCTCAGCGGCGAGTTCCAGTTCGCCGGGCAGGAGCACTTCTACCTGGAGACGCACGCCGCACTGGCCCAGATCGACGAGAACGGGCAGGTGTTCATCCAGAGCAGCACCCAGCACCCCTCGGAGACCCAGGAGATCGTCTCGCACGTGCTCGGCGTTCCCGCGCACGAGGTGACCGTGCAGTGCCTGCGCATGGGCGGCGGCTTCGGCGGCAAGGAGATGCAGCCCCACGGGTTCGCCGCCATCGCCGCACTCGGCGCCAAGCTCACCGGCCGACCGGTCCGCTTCCGCCTCAACCGGACCCAGGACCTGACCATGTCCGGCAAGCGGCACGGCTTCCACGCCACATGGAAGATCGGCTTCGACGCCGAAGGACGCATCCAGGCACTGGACGCCACCCTGGTCGCCGACGGCGGCTGGAGCCTTGACCTGTCCGAGCCGGTCCTCGCCCGGGCCCTGTGCCACATCGACAACACCTACTGGATTCCCAACGCCCGCGTGGCCGGGCGCATCGCCAGGACCAACACCGTCTCCAACACCGCCTTCCGCGGCTTCGGCGGCCCGCAGGGCATGCTGGTCATCGAGGACATCCTGGGCCGCTGCGCACCGCGCCTCGGCCTGGACCCCATGGAGCTGCGCGAGCGCAACTTCTACCGGCCAGGACAGGGCCAGACCACCCCGTACGGGCAACCCGTCACGCAGGCCGAGCGGATCTCCACGGTCTGGCAGCAGGTGCGGAAGGACGCCCGGGTCACCGACCGCAAGCAGGAGATCGACGCGTTCAACGCGACCCACCCGCACACCAAGCGGGCGCTCGCCATCACCGGCATCAAGTTCGGCATCTCCTTCAACCTCACCGCCTTCAACCAGGGCGGCGCACTGGTGCTGATCTACAAGGACGGCTCGGTCCTGATCAACCACGGCGGCACCGAGAT
This sequence comes from Streptomyces flavofungini, assembly GCF_041028215.1. Taxonomy (GTDB): domain Bacteria; phylum Actinomycetota; class Actinomycetes; order Streptomycetales; family Streptomycetaceae; genus Streptomyces; species Streptomyces flavofungini_B. The sequence goes on along the minus strand of NZ_JASKYR010000074.1, from coordinate 10,403 downwards.
GGGCCAGGGCCTGCACACCAAGATGATGCAGGTGGCGGCCACCACCCTGGGCATCCCGCTGCACAAGGTCCGCCTCGCGCCCACCCGTACCGACAAGGTCCCCAACACCTCGGCCACCGCCGCGAGCGCCGGCGCCGACCTCAACGGCGGGGCCATCAAGAACGCCTGCGAGCAACTGCGCGAACGCCTGCTCCAGGTGGCCGCCACCCAGCTCGGCGCCAACGCCTCCGACGTACGCATCGTCGAGGGCGTCGCACGCGCCCTGGACAGCGACAAGGAGGTGGACTGGGACGACCTGGTGCGCACCGCCTACTTCCAGCGGGTCCAGCTCTCGGCGGCGGGCTTCTACCGCACCGAAGGCCTGCACTGGGACGCGAAGTCCTTCCGCGGCTCACCGTTCAAGTACTTCGCCCACGGCGCCGCCGCGACCGAGGTGGAGGTCGACGGCTTCACCGGCGCCTACCGCATCCGGCGCGTGGACATCGTGCACGACGTCGGCGACAGCCTCTCCCCGATGATCGACATCGGACAGGTCGAGGGCGGCTTCGTCCAGGGCGCGGGCTGGCTCACCCTGGAGGACCTGCGCTGGGACACCAGCGACGGCCCCCACCGCGGCCGCCTCCAGACCCAGGCGGCGAGCACCTACAAGCTGCCGAGCTTCTCGGAGATGCCCGAGGAACTCAACGTCACGCTGCTGGAGAACGCCACCGAGGAAGGCGCCGTCTACGGTTCCAAGGCGGTCGGCGAGCCGCCGCTGATGCTCGCGTTCTCCGTACGCGAGGCGCTGCGCGAGGCCGCCGCCGCGTTCGGGCCGGACGGCGTCAGCGTCGAACTGGCCTCTCCCGCGACACCGGAAGCCGTGTACTGGGCGATCGAGGAGGCGCGCCGGGGCAATACGGGTCCTGAGGCGGTGCAGGAGCCGCAGCTGGCGGCGCGCGCGCTCGACGCACCGGTCAATGGCGAGGCGGCGGTCAACGGCCAGGCGGCGGTCAACGGGCAGCCCGTGAACGGTCAGGCGCCCGATGGCCGGGCGGCGACAGGACCGTCCCGGCCCGACACGGCAGCGTTGAACGGTGCCTAGCATGACGTGGGTCGCCGCGGTCGGGCGGTTGCGGGCACGCCGGGAGTCCGGCGTACTCGTGACCGTCGTGACCGTGCGCGGACACGCCCCGCGCGACGCCGGTGCGAAACTCGTCGTGGGGCACAGTGAGACATGGGGCTCGATCGGCGGCGGCAATGTGGAGGCCGTCTCCATCGACCGGGCCCGGGAGATGCTCGCCGCGGGCAAGGCGGAGCCGGAGCTGATGGATTTCGCCCTGAACGACAAGGTGACCAATCAGCACGGCGTGCAGTGCTGCGGCGGCACGGTCTCGGTGCTGCTCGAACCGCTGCCGGTGGTACGGGCGGTGGCCATCTTCGGCGTGGGGCACGTAGGCCTTGAACTGGCGCGCATCCTGGCCCGGCAGGACCTCGACCTCCATCTGATCGACAGCCGCTCGGACATGCTGACCCCGCAGCGCCTTGACGCGCTGTCGGACTCGGTCGCCCAGGTGCATGTGCATCACACGCCGCTGCTGCCCGAGGAGGTCTTGGAGGACCTGCCGCCCGGCACCCACATCCTGATCATGACCCACGATCACGCCGAGGACGCGGCCCTGTGCGACGCCGCCTTGCGCACCACCCACCTGGGCTCCGTCGGGCTGATCGGCTCGGCGGCCAAGTGGACACGCTTCCGCAAGCGCCTGGCCACCGAGGGCGGACACGACGACACCGCCATCGACCGGATCAAGACCCCGATCGGCCTGGCGGACATCACCGGCAAGGAACCGGCGACGATCGCGGTGAGCGTCGCGGCGGACCTGCTGCGGACGTTCGAGAGCGAGGGGGCCTGATACTGGGGCCTGGTTGGCCGACGTCCGCCATGCACGGAAGTCCGCCACACACGTAAGTCCGCCGGGCACGGAAGTCCGCCGGGCACCCAGGTCCGCCAGGCACCTCAGTCCGCCAGGCACCTCAGTCCGCCAGGCACCTCAGTCCTCCACGCACCTCAGTCCTCCATGCACCTCAGGGCCTGGCGGAAGTCGTCGAGGGCGGGGCCGAACTCGCAGGCGGCGATGCGGAAGGCCGACCGGTCGAGCAGGCTCCTGGCCAGGGCCCGGGACCCGTCGGCCGGATCGTGCTGGGACAGCTGTCGGGCCAGGCCCCCTCCTCGCCTCGCGAAGGGCCTGACGGCTGCCGAGACAGAGCTCCCTGACATCGGCCGACCATCGCATGGGCTCCGCACCCGAGGGCGGACGCGGTTCACCAGGGGCGGGCCGCTCGCTGTCGGCGCCGGAGAAGGCGACCATCACGGCCCGGAAGGCCGCGTCATAGCTGCTCGGCAGGCCCCCGGCCCACCGTCGTCGGCGGCTTCGGCGGAGCGTCCGGCGTCACGCAGAGCGGCGATCCACTCCAGGAGCGACCAGGCGAGCGCCCCGGAGCGAGAACCACCGGGCAGGAGCGCCGCGACCAGCTCGGTCATGGCGTCGGCGGCTTCTGCGTACCGGCCCTCCTCGGAGAGCCCGGCGGCCCACGCACCCAGCCCGCTGACCACGGACTCTCCGGACAGGGCGGCCTGGGCGCGGCCGATGGCGAGCATCTCGCCCGCATGGCCAGCCCTTCGGCGCGCCGCCCCCGGCTGTACAGCTCGCGTTGGCACGCGTCGAGGGCCTCGTACGGAGCGTCCGCGCGGGCGGGTTCGGCCGGTTCGATGGCCCGCCCGCGGCCACCACCTCCTCGCGCAGCGCGAGACAGTCAGGGTGCTTCTTCCCGGAGCTGATGCCGTAGCCCAGTCGTCGCAGCGCCCCGGCCAGGAGCGGCAGGTACGAGACAGGGCTGACCTGAGCGAGCACCCGGTAGGCATCGACTTCCTCGCGCGGCGTGCGGCGTCCCGAGGCCAGCAGTACGCTCCGGGCTCCGCATGATGTCGTCCACCAGCCCTGGACCCGATCATCAACCCCCACGTCATGTTGATCTCACGCTGGAAGTTGACGTACCCGGCGCGCCGGAAGGCCTTCGCCATCGGGTGGTTGCCGAGGTCGGTGGACGCACGGATGCGGGGGACCTCCTGCTCGGCGAGGACTCGGGTGCCCTCGGCCAGGAGGTCGTCGATATATCCGTGGCCGCGGTGCGAGGGCAGGACCGCGAGGTAGGCGATGATCGCGTTGTAGTCGTTGCGGGCCGGGACGACGAACCCCACCGGCTCTCCGTCCGGCAGCGTCGCGATGCGCCACCAGGCCCGCGGGCTCGCATAACGCGCCAGCTCGTCCCTGTAGTGCCGGAGGGCGGCTTCGTGCACGGACATGCGCGTCAGGTCGTCACGGCTGTGCGCGTCCAGCGTTCCTTCGAGAGCCGTGGCCATGAGAGCCACGAGTTCCTCGCCCTGGTCATCCCGGACCGGCCGGAAACGGAGACGCCCGCTGGGCTCGGGAACGGGTGACCCCGGGCGCCACTCCAGGCGCAGCCGTTCGACGAAGAGCTGGGCACCGGTCTGTACCAGAACCGTCATGCGGTCCTCGACGGTTCGCCTCGCCACCGCACTCTCACGCCAGTCCGCTGGCACGAAACGGCTGTACACGGGGCGAGGCGCACCGTCCGGGACGGTGGCGGCCATCGCGGTACGCAGAAGCCGCACCCCGATGTCCACGTGGCCGGAGCCCGGGGCGCTGTCGTCGATGTCGACGACATCCAGGATGAAGGGCGCGTCCCCGTCGGACCGGCTCCACCAGGCCGCCCTGGCCAGCAGACGGTCCCCCCGCAGGGCGACCCACATCCACTCCGGACGCCGCCGGCCTGCGGCAAGGTCGTCGGCGAGTTCGTCGTTGAGGACGTACGGCAGGCGGGAAAAGAGGCCGAGCTCTTCGGGTCCGGTGATCGGTCGTATGGCGAGGTCGTTCGTATTCACGTTCAAGGCAGTACGTCTATCCAAGCCGAGTGCCGTCCGCAAACGCTTATTGGGGCGCTGCCACCTTTACGGCTCCCGCAGCCGTGCCCGATGCCGCGCCTGGGTGCCGTACACCCAGGGAGCCCGCGTCCTGGTTGATGCCCCGGGCGCCGCCCAGACTCGGGTGAGGCGACGGGACGCGAAGCCGTCGAGCCGCTGCCAACGACTGCCCGGTGCCCCGCGAGCAGGGAGAAATGAGCAAGATGATGACACCAGACACCGCACCACGGCCTGCCGTCCCGGGTGACGACGCGTTGCGCGGCAAGGTGGCGATCGTGACCGGTGCCGCGCGAGGCGTCGGCAAGGCCACGGTCGCCTGGCTGCACGCCCGGGGGGTGCGCGTCGTGGCCGAGGACCTGCGGGCCGAGGTGGAGAAGCTGACCGATGAGTTCGACGGTGTCGTCACCCTGGTCGGGGACGTCGCCCGCGAGGAGACGGCGCTGCGGGCGGTGCGACTGGCCCGCCAGCGCTTCGGCGGCCCGGACATCCTGGTCAGCAACGCGGGGCGGTCCCTGAACAAGCCCTTCGTCGAGACCACGGCGGAGGACTGGGACGAGCTGATGGGCGTCAACGCCCGCGGCGCGTTCCTGCACGCCCGGGAGGCGTTCCGCGCCATGCGGGAGAACGGGCGAGGCGGTGCCATCGTCAGCGTCGGCTCCTACACCTGCACCGTCGGGCTGCCCGAAGGCTCCGCCTACACCGCGTCGAAGGGCGCCCTGGCCCAGCTCACGAAGGTCATCGCCCTGGAAGGCGGGCCCCACAACATTCGGGCCAACGTCGTGGCACCCGGTGTGATCGAGACCGACATGCTCGACAACATCCGCGACGACAGCCGCTCCTACCTGCGCTCCTTCGCCGGAGCGCACCCGCTGGGCCGGGTCGCGCAGCCGGAGGAGATCGCCGAGATCATCGGGTTCCTCGCCTCGGCGCGCTCCAGCTTCATGACCGGCGCGGTGGTGGCCGCCGACGGCGGCTTCACAGCGGCCTGACCGCCCACCCCTGTCTACCCACCCACCGCGTGGCGACCACGCTCACGCGAGCACTCACGAGCAATGAGGAAAGGCATCAACCGTGACCACACAACGACTCAGCGGCAAAGTCGCGCTGATCACCGGCGCGACGGGCGGAATCGGCGCGGCGACCGCCGAGCTGTTCGCCCGCGAGGGAGCCCGGCTGGTCCTCGCCGATGTCGCCGAGGAGGCGCTCGCAGCGCTGGCGCGGCGGATCGAGGAGACCGGCGGTCAGGCGGTGAGCGTGGTCCTTGACGTCTCCTCCGCCCGGCAGTGGGACGACGCGATCACCACCGTACGCGAACGGTTCGGCACACTCGACGTCCTCGTCAACTGCGCGGGCATCGTCGACTGGCCCGGCATCGAGGACACCCGGGAAGAGGCATGGGACCGGGTCATCGATGTCAACCAGAAGGGAACCTGGCTCGGGATGAGGGCCGCCATGCCCCTGCTCCGCGCCAACGGCAACGCCTCGGTGGTCAACACCTCGTCCGTCCTGGGCCTCGTGGGCAGCGGAGCGGCCGCCGCCTATCAGGCGTCCAAGGGCGCCGTGCGCCTGCTCAGCAAGACCGCCGCCGTCGAGTACGCCCGGCAGGGCGTACGGGTCAACTCGGTCCACCCCGGCGTCATCGCCACGCCGATGATCCAGGAGATCCTGGATGAGGAGGGCGACCGGCAGCCGGACATCGTGCGCACCCCCATGCGCCGCGCGGGCCGCGCCGAGGAGATCGCCGCGGCGATGCTGTTCCTCGCCGGAGACGAGTCCTCGTTCGTCACCGGTTCCGAGTTGGTGGTCGACGGTGGCCTGACCGCCCATTGACGGGCGGCGAGGCCGCCGATCACGGAGTGGTGGCCCGGATAGGTCGCCTACCTGTGGGAACTTACTGCACATGAACCACCACAACGGGCCGGACCGAGGCCATCAGCGCCCCGAGGGCGTCAGCGACGAGACCGTCGAAGCCCTGGGGGCGCTCTCCAAGGCACTGGAGACCACCGAGCGCGCACGCGGCCATCTCTACGCGTTCCACCAGTTGACCGGGGGCGCGGATCTGGAGCTCGACCGGGCGGTGGACCTGTTGCGGAAGGCCGGTCACGCGGACTGGGCCGACCGCATCCGGGATGAAGTCATCGGCCGCAACGTCATTCCGGGCCGCTGGACGTTCCAGATCGTCGAGGAGTACGACGGTTCGTACTACGAGCCTTTCAAGACCCTGGAACGGCAGGCGAGGGATGAGCTGGCGGAGGGGCGCGATCATCTCTACGAGGCCGAGATGAAGGAGTCGAGACGCAGCAAGGGGCACCCCGACCACACGGCCCACCCGTGAGCGTGAGCGGATGGGTCAGCGCACCACGCGGTAGCTGAGGTAGTGGATTCCGGAGTCGAAGGTGCGGGTCTCGGCGAGTTCGAGGTTCACCCGGCGCTCGCGCCGGGGGAAGAAGGGGATGCCGCCGCCTACCAGCACCGGGTAGATCCTGGCCCGGTACTCGTCGATCAGGTCCAGCGCGGCCGCCTCGGCGGCGAGCGTCGCGCCGCCGATCGCGATGTCGCCCTCGCCCGGCTCGGCCCGCACCCGCTCGATCTCCTCCGCAAGGCCATCGGAGGCCAGGCGGGCACTGCCCCGCACCGCCGACAGCGTGCGGGAGAACACCACTTTGGGGAGGGGGTTCCAGAGCCCGGCCCACTCACGATCCGCGTCGCTGAGCTCGGGGTCCTGGGCGGCGGTCTCCCAGTACAGCATCGTCTCGTACAGCCGCCGTCCCAGGAGGTGGACGCCGACCCCTCGGATCTCCTCGATCCAGGAGCGGAAGACGGATGCGTCCGGCTCCGTCCAGTCGAAGCCGCCGTCGGGCCCGACGATGTAACCGTCCAGGGAGACGTTCATCGAATAGGTCACGCTGCGCATCAGGTGTCCTCCTCGCCGCCGGGAGCCGACCGTATCGGCCGGTGTCAACGGTACGCCAGCACACGGCTGTTCGGTTCTGAGGGGCGCGCGGCGCACGAGGGGGGCGCTCGGGGATTTTACCGGCAAATGCATGATTGTCCGGTGGTCTACTTGGCCCAGACGTGCCTGCGGGAGGCACGGGCCAAGGAGGTACACGGGACATGACCACGCCCATCGTCACCGCACTGGCAATCTACGAAGCGGGCAAGAAAGCATACGAGGCGTACCAGGGCATCGTCGCCTTCGTCAGCCTCGGCAGCCACACTCCCACTCCCGAAGAGGAGATCCTGGCCAAGCTGGAGGTGCTGCACCAGGAATTCGCCGCCTTGCAGGGGCGGTTCGACGAGGTCCTTGAGGCGGTCAAGCAGGCGGTCAGGGTCGAGCAGCAGGCCTACGTCCTCAGTCTGCGGCGCGATCTGGACGGTCTGCGGGGGCGGGCCCGTACGGCCATGGACGAATTGAACGCCTGGATCGCCGACGGACGGAAGGACCCACTCCTGCGGTCCAACGCGGACAACAACGCGCGCCTCGCGGCCAACACCCTGCTGGAGGGTGACTCCTACTTCTACCGTCCGGACCCGGACTCCCCGGAGAGCGTCTTCGACCACCGGCTGGCCTACATCGCGTACGTCTATGTGCTGACCGTCCGGTTCGGCGTGATCGTCGGGCTCAACCCCCAGTACCGCGAGGACCGGCTGGCACGCGAGGAGCTGACCCGGCACGCGGTGCGCCTCGACTGGGTGTTCCAGCACGCCGACCAGGCCATCGAACCGCATACCGGCGGCGGCCCCGACGGCCGCGGCAGCTACTTCCTGGCCCATCAGTGCGTGGACCACATCACCGGCTACGACACGGGACACACCGAGGTCGGGTGGCGGCCGGGCGGACAGGCCGAGTACGACGACGCCCGGTCCTTCTACGCCGACGAGCTCCGCGCCGACATGCGGGTCAGGACGGGCCTGGCCAAACTCATGGGACTGCACGACACCGTGGCGCACTGGGCCAAGGACCCCCGCACACCCGGATGGACACCCTGGACCCCGGTGGAGGTCCCGGATGCCATCGTGTCCCTCGCCGCGGCATCGGACCGGCCGGGCCGCACCGTGCTGGTGTGGCGGGACCCGGACAAGGCACAACTGCGCACCACCTCCTACGACTCCACGGCCACCGCACCGGCCTGGAAACCGTCGGTGGCCATCAGCGCGGAGAACGCGGTGCGGGAAGAACCCACTCCGCGTGCCCTGTCCTCGGGGCCCGGCCTTGTCACCGTGGTCATGCGCGGCAAGGACGGCGGTATCTACGCCACGCGCACCGACCCCGCCCGGCCCAGCGGATGGCTGGATGCTCCGGTCAAGGTGAGCGGTGAGAACGCCGACGTCTCGTACGCCGAAGCCGCCGCGACACCGGGCATGGTCGTCGTGGTGTGGCGGGACAATGCCGCCGGCGCTTTGATGGCCGCCTTCCAGGACGCCAAAGGGGCCTGGGGGCCGCCGCAGGCCGCCGCCCCGGCAGGCTCGATCTCGCTGGGCTCCGACCTGACGGTGGCCTGTCCGTCGCCCGGGGTGGTACTGGCGGTGTGGACCATGGACGACCGCACGGTGCACTGCGTCATCTGCGATTCCCGTGCGGGCGGCGGGGCGTGGAGCGCGCCCGCGCAGATCGCGGAGTTCCCCGGCGGGGACTTCCCTTCGGCCATCCGCGCCCTGGGCACCGGCGACGGGACGGCCGATGTGGTCTGGCAGGGCCAGTTCGGAGCCATGTGGAACATCCACTACGACGGTGCCTGGAGCGCCCCTGTCGAGATCACTCCACAGCACCTCACCAAGTGGGGGGTGCCCTACGTGACTGTGCCCGCGGTCACCGACCAGCGGCGGCTCCACTGGTTCTGGCAGGGCCGCGACAGCCGCGTCCAGACCATCCACCGCGATGCCCAGCAGGCTCAGTGGTCGGCACCGCTCTGGCTCGGACAGCCGTGGTGGTCGTACTCCGAGATTGCCGCCGTCCCCTCGGCGCCCGGCAGTATCGCGCTCTACCGCGTCGATTTCGGCAGCGAGGCCGGCGACGTGCCAACGCTCCTGACCTGCTTTTACGACACGGCCACACCCACGGCGGCGACCCGGATCAAGGACGCGCGGGCTCTGGTGGCACGGGCCCAGGTCCTGTGGAATCTGCCAGGACCGGCCCGCGATGAAGCCAACGCCCGCGCGGGCGACGCGATCGCCGTGGCCCGCGAAGCGGCGGCCCTCGACCCCGGTTTCCGTGCGACCCTCGCGCAATGGCTGGTGTTCCCCACAGGCACGTATCTGATGGGCAGTGGCCGTCATGAGGACGCCATCGCGTGTATGGGGGAGGCGCTCGGTCTGTACGAGACGCTGATCCGGGAGGAACCCGGCTCTGGGGAACTCCTCTACCGCAAGGCGTGGACGCTGGTGAATCTGGCACAAGCCTTGTGGGGCAAGCCCGATCACCCCGCAGGCGTGCAGCGGGCCGTGGAGGCCGGCGACCTGCTCCGTCACCTCGCCACTGCCGAACCCAGTTACCGGGCCGGGCTCGCGCAGTGGCTGGTCTTCCCCGTGGGCACGTATCTGACGGGCAGCGGCCGTCACGACGATGCCATCGCACGGATGCGGGAGGCGCTCGGTCTCTACGAGACACTGATCCGTGAAGAGCCAGGCTCTGGGGAACTCCTCTACCGCAAGGCGTGGACGCTGGTGAATCTGGCCCAGGCCGTGTGGCACAAGCCCGACCACGACCAGGGCGCGCAGCGGGCCGTGGAGGCCACCGACCTGCTCCGCCATCTCGCGACCACCAACCCCGGACGGTATCGGGGAGGCCTTGGCGACTGGCTGATGTTTCCCACCGTCCCCTATCTGCGCCAGTCCGGCCGCCGGGAGCAGGCGCTCGCACGGGCGCGGGAAGCCGTGGACATCTACAGCGCGCTCAATGCCACAGATCCCGCCACGTACGGGCCGAAGCTTGCAGCGGCACAGAAGCTCGTCGCTGACATCCAGGCCGAGGCGCGGCCCGGTGGCCGACCCGGCTGACGGTTCAGTCTTCCGGCGTTTCCGCGCGCACCGCGGTGGCCAGCGCCGTGCCGTAGGCGCGTGATCCGGGGCCGTTCGGGTGCAGGGGGAAGGCGTCGCGGGTGGAGATGGCGCCCTCGATGAAGCGGTCGGCCGGGTCGGCGCACGAGTCGTGACCGGCGCCGATGGCGTTGGTGTCCACGAAGCCCGACCCGTCCCGCCGGGCCGCCGTGCGCAGCACCGTGTTCAGCTGGTCGATCCTGGCCTGGATGTAGTCGGCGTCCTCACCCCAGTAGGGCTGGCGGGGGAAGCAGCCGCCCGGCCGGAAGTACTTGCCGTAGCTCACGACGAAGACCCGGGCGTGTGGGGCGCGTCGGTGGATCGTGTCCAGGACGGTGTCGAACTGGGGGGCCCAGGCGGCGATGGCCTCGGCGTACTTGTCGGT
>NZ_JASKYR010000739.1:0-4369 GCF_041028215.1 Streptomyces flavofungini | reverse complement strand
GTGCAACGGTCCGCCCGCCCGCCCAGGATTCACCCGGCCCGCGTACCGGCCACGACCGTCGCGTACAGCTCCTCGTCCGCCACGACCGACGCCGTGAGCCCCGCCCGTTCGACGGCGTCCACGGSGGCGGGCACCTGACCCTCGCTGGTCTCGAACAATAGGTGGCCGCCGGGCGCCAGCCATCGCGGCGCCCGTGCCGTCACCCGGCGCAGTACGTCGAGCCCGTCACTGCCGCCGTCCAGCGCCACCCGTGCCTCGTGCTCGCGCGCCTCTGCCGGGAGCAGGCCGACCTCGTCGGTCGGGACGTAGGGGACGTTGGCGAGCAGGACGTCGACGCGGCCGCGCAGCGTGCCGGGCAGCGGTTCGTAGAGGTCCCCTTCGTAGACCCGGCCTTTCGCGGCGGCGACATTGCGGCGGGCGCAGCGGACCGCCGCCGGGTCGATGTCGGCGGCGTGCAGTTCGACCCGGCCGAGCCGGGCGGCGAGCGCGGTGCCCAGCGCACCGGACCCGCAGCACAGATCGACGACGACGGCCTCGCGCCCGGCGAGAGCGGCGGCCCGGCCGACGAGGGCCGCGGCCCGGTCGACGAGGAACTCGGTGCGGCGCCGGGGTACGAAGACCCCCGGGTCCACGGAGATCCGCAGGCCGTAAAACTCGGCCCAGCCGAGAACGTGTTCGAGGGGCAGTCCACCGGCTCTGCGCGCCACCATGGTGGAGATTTCGGCCGGGGAGCGGGCGGCGGAGAGGATCAGCTCCGCCTCGTCCTCGGCGAAGACACAGCCCGCGGCCCGCAGCGCGGTGACGACGGAGGAGCGCTGCCCGCTGGAGGAGGGCGAGGACGGGGAGGAGGAAGAGAAGGAAGAAGTGACCGACATGCGAAGAAAACCTTCCGGGAGACCGGTGGGGCTCCCTCGGGTCACCTATGCCGGGTGATCCGCGCGGTCGCGAGAGGAGAGCACCCGACCTGCTGCTGCGGTAATGGGTCTCACCTCCAGAGTTCGCCGCCTGCGTCCGTCACAGGGCACCGGAACAGTACCTCACCCTCCCGGGGACCGGACACGGTCCGGGGCGCGGCGCCCGGCCAGACGGACCTGACGCACCTGACGGGTCATCAGTATTGAATGTTACGGGCCCCGCCGCTACGTTCCGCGACACCGTAGCTGCGGCCGTCGCAGCGCCCGACGCGGAGGGGTGACCGTATGGCCGAAGTCAGCGCGGAGGCACGGATGGAGGCGCCCGCCGAGAAGGTCTGGGCCCAGCTCACCGACTTCCCCTCCTACGGCGAGTGGAACGCCACGCACACCAGCTTCCCCCAGGGCGGCCCGGCGGCACTGGAGACGGGCGCGACCTTCATGGAGAACATGAGGCTGATGGGCTTCCCCGCCGAGATCAACTGGACCATCGACGCACTGGAACCCGCCCGCACCCTGGCCATCTCGGGCAAGGGCCCGATGGGCGTCAACGTGAGCACCCGCTACACCCTCACCCCCGACGGCACCGGGACGCGCGTCCGCATCGACGGGGAGTTCACCGGCGCCGCGGTCTCCCTGATAGCGGGCAAACTGAAGGACTCGGCGACCGCCGCACTCGACGAGTCCCTGCGCAAACTGGCGGGCCTGGTCTCCTGAGGGCCCGCCTGCTGGTCGTCAGACCCGTCGCGGGCTCCTTCTGTCGATCACCCGGTCGCCTGACGGCCCGGCCGGCTGACCGCCCCGTCCTTGCGACCTGACGGCCCGGCCTCGCCCCGCACACACGACGAGGCGCCCCGCACGGCTCGTGCGGGGCGCCTCATCTGCTGCCGGGCGGGCCGAGGGCCCGCACCCGTCAGTCCTCATCGGCGAGGATCAGGTACAGCTTCTTGCGGGCGTCGTTGATGACGCCGACAGCCTTGTCGCGCTGCTCCTTGCTGCCGGTCTTCCAGACCTGGCCGAAGGCCTCCATCAGGCCCGTCCCGGCCTGGCGGATCTCGTGCAGCGTCTCCCAGTCGACACCGCGCCCGGCCTCCTCCCAGGGCGCGTCGGGCCCCTCGTCGGCCGCTTCACGGCCGGCGTCGGTGAGCGAGAAGAGCTTCTTGCCGCCCTCGCTCGCGCTGCTGATGAGCCCCTCGTCCTCCAGGAGCTGGAGGGTCGGGTAGACCGAACCGGGGCTGGGCTTCCACGCCCCGCCGCTGCGCTCGGCGATCTCCTGGATCATTTCGTAGCCGTGCATGGGCCGGTCCTTCAGCAGGGCGAGGATCGACGCGCGTACGTCGCCGCGCCGCGCCCTGCCGCGCCCGCCCCGGCCACCGGGACCGCCGCCCCAGGGGCCGCCGGGACCCCCGAAGCCGGGCCCGAAGGGGCCGAAGGCGCCGCGCCGGGACTCGAAGCCGCCGAAGCCACCGAAGCCGCCGCCTTCGCGGCCGAAGCCCTCTCGGCCCTGACGGCCGCCTCGGCGGCCGTGTCCGTGCTCGTGTTCAAAACCATGGGAACGCATGGCGATCACTCCTTGAATGTCCGCCGAGCACCCGTGGGGTGCCCGCGGTTCCTGATTCCGGTCAACGATCATTAATGGACGATCATTGATCAGTCGCGTATCTGTCGCGATGCCTCAACGATATATCGGAATAGTTCGGCGAGTAAGGCCCTGCCGTGACGCAGACGCCCCCTGCCGCGGATAAGGGTCCACCAAACGGTCCACTTATCCAGGATTGGCATTACCGGGAGCGCTTCGCCGCGCTCTACCGTCATCCGTATGCCGACTTCACCGCACCGCATCCGCGTCGTGGACGCCTTCACCGACCGCCCCTTCGCCGGCAACCCGGCCGGCGTCCTGCTGCTCGACGCCTTCCCAGACGACGCCTGGCTCCAGAGCGTGGCAACCGAGGTCAACCACGCGGAGACCGCCTTCGCCCACCCCCTCCCCGAGGGCGGCGAGGCGGACTGGGCCCTGCGCTGGTTCACCCCCGCCACGGAGGTGGACCTCTGCGGGCATGCCACTTTGGCCACGGCACATGTGCTGCACAGCACCGGCGCCGCCTCTGGACCGGTCCGCTTCGCCACCCGCAGCGGCGTCCTCACCGCAACCGCACACGCCGACGGCACCCTCACCCTCGACTTCCCGACCGCCCCGCTCACCGAGACCGGCATCCCCGACGGATTCGCCGAGGCACTGGGCACCGAGCCGCTGCGCGCGTACGACACCGGCCGCAACTGCGGCGACCTGCTGGTCGAGCTCGCCGACGAGAAGACGGTCAGGGAACTCACCCCCGACCACCGGGCCCTCGTACGGCACTCCGCGCGCGGCGTCATCGCCACGGCACTCGCCGAGGACCCCGCGCGCGGCTACGACTTCGTCTCACGGGGCTTCTTCCCGCGCGTCGGCATCGACGAGGACCCGGTGACGGGCAGCGCGCACACCGCCCTCGCCCCCTTCTGGTCGCAACGTCTCGGGCGCCGGGAGCTGACGGGCCTCCAGGCCTCGGCCCGCACCGGCCTGGTCCGCACCGAGCTGCGCGGTGACCGCACCCTCCTGACGGGCCGCGCGGTCACCGTCATCGAGGGCGACCTCCTGGCCTGACGGACGCCTAGGCGGGGGTGGGCAGCCAGTCGACCTTGCCCGCGAGCAGCGCGTAGCCCACGAACGCCCCGATGTCGAGCAGGGAGTGGGCGACGACCAGCGGCCCCACCCGGCCCCACCTGCGGTAGAGAAGGACGAAGACCACGCCCATGGCGAGGTTGCCGAGGAAGCCGCCGATGCCCTGGTACAGGTGGTAGGAGCCGCGCAGCACCGAGCTGCCCACCAGCGCGGCCATCGGCGTCCACCCCAACTGCCCCAGCCTGCGCAGCAGATAGCCGACGACGATCACTTCCTCCAGAACCGCGTTCTGGATCGCCGACAGCACGAGGACCGGATACTTCCACCACACGTCGGGCAGCGCCTCGGGCACCACGGTGAGGTTGAAGCCGAGGCCGCGGGCGGCGAGGTAGAAGGCGATGCCGGTGCTGCCGATCACCGCGGCGATCGCGGTGCCGCGCCCCAGGTCCGGCCAAGGGCGCGTCCGGTCGAAGCCGATGGTCCGCAGATCCGCCCGCTCGCGCAGGAGGAAGTGCGCGACGAGCGCGACCGGCACCAACGCGGTCGTGATCCCGAAGAGCTGCCATGCGAGATCAAGCCATGGCCGTCCCGGCGCCGCCGACGCGTTCATGGTGGCCGCCTGGTCCTTGAGACCGCCCGGCTTCGTGACCGAGCCGACAAAGCTGATCAGGGCGGATACGCCGCTCGCGCCCAGGGAGAGGGCCAGGACGAGCAGTGTCTCGTCCCGCAGGGTCCGCCGTGAGGGCTCGTCCTTCGGAAAAGAACCGGCCATCGGCCCCGGCTCCGCTTGCACTTG
>NZ_JASKYR010000738.1:0-2935 GCF_041028215.1 Streptomyces flavofungini | reverse complement strand
CGTGCAGCTCTATGGCGAGGCCGGGGCCGCAGTCGGGCTCGGTGACCCGGCCGGTGTCGGCGGCGAGGGCGTCGACGAGGGCGACGAGCTGCTCCTCGGTGCAGTCGCTCTGGCCCGCGCCGCGCAGCGCCGCCATGGCCGCGTCGAGCGTGGCGCGCGAGCCCGTGCCGCCGGTCGACAGGACGGCGAGGACCACGGTGTGCACGGCGTCGCGGAGCATCGCGGAGAGCCGGGTGGTGGTGGGGTGGTCCAGGACATCGGGGTCGAAGAGGTCCTGGCAGGCGGCGCACCGGATGACGGGCCCGGCATCACCGCGCGGCACGAGGGGCACACCGAGCAGGACGAAGCGGCGCCGGCCGGTGAGCCGCTGGTAGTTGCGGTCGCCGCCGCAGGCGGGACAGAAGAACTCGCCGTCGCCGATGGCGTCCCAGGCGGTGTTCATCCCGATCAGACGCCTGCGCAGGGCCCGCCCCCGCGATACGGGCATGGCCAGGACGCGCGCTTTCCTGCCGTTTCGTTCCCGATCCAGCACCACGCACCTCCGTAACTCCCCCATGACCTGATGGACATGAAGGTGCCCCGACCGACTCCATTGCCGCGTTGGCGTGATGTTAGCCACATTGATGATGTGGCGTCAGCACCTCGTACACGAGAGCGAGGGCGACGTGGCCGGGAGACGACGCCGCCCCGCCCGCTGAGCTGCGGACGGAGCGGCGTACGGGCGGAGAAATTCGGGGCGTGATCAGCGGGCCGCGCGGTTGACCGCGGAGACCACGGCCTTGAGCGAGGCGCGCGTGGTGTTGGCGTCGATGCCGATGCCCCACAGCACCTTGTCGCCGATCGCGCACTCGATGTACGAGGCGGCCTGCGCGGACGCGCCCTCGCTCATCGTGTGCTCCTGGTAGTCCAGCAGGCGTACGTCGATGCCCACACCCTGGAGCGCGTCGAAGAACGCGGAGATCGGTCCGTTGCCGGAGCCGGTCAGTACGGTGTCCGCGCCGTCCAGCGTGGCCTCGACGGTGAGGGTGTCGACGCCGTCGGTGTCGGTCGTCGTCTGGCCGTTCTTGACCTGAATCCGACCCCAGGGATTCGCGGGGTTCGGCAGGTACTCGTCCTGGAAGACGCTCCAGATCGCGCCGGGCGTGACCTCGCCGCCCTCGGCGTCGGTCTTGCTCTGGATGATCCGGGAGAACTCGATCTGCATACGGCGCGGCAGGTCCAGCTTGTGGTCGTTCTTCAGGACGTAGGCGATACCGCCCTTGCCGGACTGGGAGTTGACGCGGATGACGGCTTCGTAGGAGCGGCCGACGTCCTTGGGGTCGATGGGCAGGTACGGCACGGCCCACTCGACGTCGTCGATGGTCCTGCCGTCGGCCGCGGCCCTGGCCTCCAGCGCGTCGAAGCCCTTCTTGATGGCGTCCTGGTGGGAGCCGGAGAAGGCGGTGTAGACCAGGTCGCCCGCGTAGGGGTGGCGGGGGTGGACCTCCATCTGCGTGCAGTACTCGTACACCCGGCGGACCTCGTCGACGTCCGAGAAGTCGATCTGCGGGTCGACGCCCTGGCTGAAGAGGTTCATGCCCAGGGTGACCAGGTCCACGTTGCCGGTGCGCTCGCCCTGGCCGAACAGGCAGCCCTCGACGCGGTCGCCGCCGGCCATCACGGCCAGTTCGGCGGCGGCGACGGCGGTGCCCCGGTCGTTGTGCGGGTGGATGGAGAGGCAGACGAACTCGCGCCGGGACAGGTTGCGGGACATCCACTCGAAGCGGTCCGCGTGGGTGGAAGGCGTGGAGCGCTCGACCGTGGCGGGCAGGTTCAGGATGATCTCGCGCTCGGCGTCGGGCTGCCAGACGTCCATGACGCCCTCGCAGACCTCCAGGGCGAAGTCCAGCTCGGTGTCGGTGAAGATCTCGGGGCTGTACTGGTAACCGAAGGCGGTGCGGTCGTCGAGCAGCTTGTCGGCGTACTCCATGACCAGCCGGGTGCCGTCCACGGCGATCTGCTTCACGGCGTCGCGGGAGCCGCGGAAGACGACGTCGCGCCAGACGGGCGCGGTCGCGTTGTACAGGTGGACGGTGGCGCGCCGGGCGCCCTTCAGGGACTCCACCGTGCGCTCGATCAGCTCTTCGCGGGCCTGGGTCAGGACGGAGATCGTCACGTCCTCGGGGATCGCGTCCTCGTCCTCGATGATCGACCGCACGAAGTCGAAGTCCGTCTGCCCCGACGAGGGGAAGCCGACCTCGATCTCCTTGTAGCCCATGCGGACCAGCAGGTCGAACATGGCCCGCTTGCGCGCGGGGGACATCGGGTCGATCAGCGCCTGGTTGCCGTCGCGCAGGTCGGTGGAGAGCCAGCGGGGGGCGACGGTGATCCGCTTGTCCGGCCAGGTGCGGTCGGGGATGGCGACCTGCTCGTACTGGCCGTACTTGTGGATCGGCATGGACGTGGGGCGCTGGAAGTTCGGCATCTGCGGGGCTCCTCGGAAGTGTCCTGAAGGACGGCCGACGGTCTTAGCGCAACGCCGAACTCCGCGGGGAGGGGGTCGGCCTTGTCTACAGGCCCTCGCCGCGGCAGCTAAGGAGAAGCAGCCCGAATCGCATGATGCTCCGCAGCCTAGCCGAGCCGCGCTCTGTGCGCGGGCCCGTATCAGTATGCGGGACCACCGCTCGCGGACCTCGCAAAAGGTGGCATACCCCACACTGGCTCAAAGGGTGCCGTATCCCACTGGGGGCCACGGCCGGGACCGTATGCCTCTATTTCATCAATCATGGTGGCAGGTAGTGACAGCGGCATGACCCAGTGCCACATTGCCGCCATGACCGCCAACCCGACGGGCTTCGAGCCCGTCTTCTGCACGATCGTGCCGCCTCACGTCCTGGACACGCTCGCCCGGAGCCAGGACCCCGCGCTCGCCACGCCCGCCCGCCGCTCCCTGGAG
>NZ_JASKYR010000737.1:0-3350 GCF_041028215.1 Streptomyces flavofungini | reverse complement strand
ACGCKCTCGTACGGGATGTGGGACCCGGCGCAGGTGCCGGGCATGGAGCAGATCATCGCCGCGTTCGAGAAGGAGAACCCGCGGATCTCCGTGCGGATCGAGCTCACGCCCTGGGCGAGCTACTGGACCACGCTGAAGACGTCGATGCGCGGCGGCACGGCACCGGACGTCTTCTGGATGAACGCCGTCAACTTCCAGCTCTACGCCTCCAGCGGCGTCCTCGAACCGCTCTCCGGGCACATCGAGGCCGACGCGACCCCGCTCGACCGCCACCCCGAGGCCCTGGTGCGGCTCTACTCCTACCGGGGCACGCAGTACGGCCTGCCGAAGGACTTCGACACCATCGGCCTCTGGTACAACAAGAAACTCTTCGACAAGGCGGGCATCAAGTACCCCGACGCGAGCTGGACCTGGGACGACGTGCGTGACGCCGCCGCCGAGCTGACCGATCCCCGGGAGCGGGTGCACGGCTTCGCCGCCGAGATGGACCGGCAGGGCAAGATCTACCCCGCGGTCTGCGGGGCGGGCGGTCACGTCCTCAAGGACGGGCGGTCCGGCTTCGGCGACGAGCGGTCCATCGAGGGGCTGCGCTTCCTGACCGACCTGATCGACCGCGGCTGGTCACCGCCGCAGAGCGCGATGACGGAGTCCACGGGGCGCGTGCGCTACTGGTCGGAGAAGGTCGCCATGAACTACGACCTGTCCGCCATGGCCGGTCAGATGTACGCCGTGCCCGCGCTCAAGGACCACGGCGGCATCGCCGTGCTGCCCAGGGGCCGCGAGCGGGCCACCATCATCCACGGCCTGGCGAACGTCATCTCCGCCAAGAGCCGGAGGAAGGCCGCCGCCTGGAAGTTCACGCACTTCATGGCGGGGCGCCGGGCCGCCGAGATCCAGGCGCGGGCGGGCGTCACCATCTCCTCGTACGAGGGGACGCAGGACGCCTGGCTGAAGTCGATGCCGGAATTCGACCTGAAGAACTTCATCGACATGCAGCGGTACGCCGTCCCCTATCCGAGCTCGGAGAACACCGCGGTCTGGGAGAACATGCAATACCCCCTCCTCGGCGCCGCGTTCAGCGGAAAGGGCGGCATCGAGAGCGCCGCCCGCACCCTCGGCGAACAGATGGACCGGGCCCTGAAGGAGGAGCGCAGTTCATGAGTGTCTTCCCCGCCACGGCCGCCGCGAAGGCGGCGGGACGCGGTTCCGCCGTCTCCGGGACCCGGCCCCCCGCGTCCCGCAATCAGCGCGCCGCCTACCTCTTCATCGCGCCGCTCGGCATCGGCTTCGCCGTCTTCTACTTCTGGCCGCTGCTCCAGACCTTCTACTTCAGTTTCACCGAATTCGGGGCGTTCGGCGGCCACACCTTCATAGGCACCGGCAACTACGCGCGCGTCATCAAGGACGTCACCGTCTGGCAGGCGCTCGGGAACACCCTGATATACAGCGTCATCGGCCTCACCGCCCTGCCGGCCGCCATCGTCGTGGCGTCCCTGCTCAACCGGCGGGGACTGCGCGGCGTCCCCCTCTACCGCGCCCTGTACTTCGTGCCGTTCGTGACGCTCCCCGTCGCCGTCGGGCTGGTCTGGAACTGGCTCTACAACGGCGACTACGGACTCCTCAACGAAATGCTCGGCCGGTTCGGCGCCGACCGGCACTACTGGGTCTCCGACCCCTCCACCGCCGTCTACGCGATCGGCACGGTGATGGTCTGGTCGACCACCGGCTACTACCTCATCATCTTCATGGCGGGCATCAAGGGAATACCGCGCGACTACTACGAAGCGGCGGAACTCGACGGCGCCGGGGCGCTGCGCAGATTCTTCACCATCACCCTGCCCCTGCTGAGCCCGACCCTCTTCTTCGCCTCCATCATCTGCATGATCAATTCACTGCAGACCTTCGACCTCATCTACATCATGATGGCCGAGAAGAACCCCGCGATCGGCGATACGCAGTCCGTCGTGGGCCTCTTCTACAAATGGGCCTTCATCGAGAACGCACAGGGCGCCGCCGCCGCACTCGCCTTCCTGCTCATGATCCTCATCGCCGCCCTGACGTATCTCCAGTTCCGGCTCCAGAAGAGGTGGGTGCACTATGGCTGAACGCACCGTGCCGCCCCGGAGGCGGCGGGTGAACGCCGGTTCCGTGGCCACGCACGCCGTGCTCTCGCTCGGCGCCCTCGTGATGGTCTTCCCGTTCCTGTGGCAACTGCTCACCGCGCTCAAGACCCTCGCGGAGACCTCGCGGGTGCCGCCCACCTTTCTGCCCGACCACTGGAACGCGGCGAGCTTCGAGGAGGTCTTCACCGCCCTGCCGTTCCGCGAGATGCTCACCAACAGCGCGCTCAACACCCTCGGGCGCACCCTGGGCCAGCTCGTGTTCTGCTCCCTCGCCGCCTACGCCTTCGCGCGCATGCGGTTCCGGGGCCGCAACGCCCTGTTCGCGCTCTTCCTCTCCGTCCTGATGGTGCCTAGCTCCCTGCTCGTGCTTCCGCAGTACGACATCATCCAGCGGATGGGGCTCCTCAACTCCGCCCCCGCGCTGTTCCTGCCGGGCATGTTCAGCGCGTTCGGCACCTTCATGCTGCGCCAGTTCTTCCTGGCGCTGCCCAAGGAACTGGAGGAGGCCGCCCGCATCGACGGCGCGGGCTCCTTCCGCGTCTTCTGGTCGGTCATGCTGCCGCTGATCAGGCCCGCCCTCGCGGCCCTCGCCGTCATCACCGCGATGTGGTCGTGGAACGACCTGCTCTGGCCGCTGGTCGTCAACACCGACCCGCGGCAGATGCCGATCAGCGCGGGACTGACCTCGCTCGAAGGGCAGTACGAAACCAACTACCCGGTGATGATGGCCGGTTCGCTGATAGCCAGCCTGCCCATGCTGCTCGTCTACGTCCTCCTCCAGCGCCACTTCGTCCAGAGCGTGGCCCTCACCGGCTCCAAGAGCTGACCCGGCGGCAAGCCGCACACCCCTACGAAAGGCAGCCCCTCCCTATGCCACCGCTCCACATCGGCATGCTCGGCGCGGGCGGCATCGCCCGCGCCCATCTGCCCGGCTGGCTGGCGCTCGGCGCCCGCGTGAGCGTGTACACCGTCGACGGCTCCGCGCGAAAACTCGCCCACGAGTATGCGGGGCGCGGCCACGACGTGAGCGCCGCCGACGACCTCGCGGGCCTCCTCACCCGGGTCACGGCCGTCGACGTCTGCACCCCGACCCCCACCCACAAGGAACTCGCCCTCGCCGCCGTCGCCGCCGGACGGCACGTCGTCTGCGAGAAGCCGCTCGCCCTCACCGCCCACGACGCCGCGGAGATCGCCGCCGCGGCCGAGGCATCCGGGGTACGGCTGCAC
>NZ_JASKYR010000736.1:0-3640 GCF_041028215.1 Streptomyces flavofungini | reverse complement strand
GCTTCACCACGTTCTCGACGTACGCGTTGGACGTCGAGCGCCTGGTCAGCGGCGGCCACGCCCGCACGGGCCTCGCCTATCTGGCACTGACCCTGATCGCCGCGCTCCTCGCGGTGTGGGGCGCGGCGTGGGCGACGCGCGGGCTCGTGGCGGTGGGGCGCCGGTGAACTGGCTCTCCGTGATCGCCGGGGCGATGATCGGCGCGCCTCTGCGTCATCTCACCGACCGCGCGGTCAGGACGCGCCTGAACACGGCCTTTCCGTGGGGCACCCTCACCGTCAACGTCGTGGGCTCCCTGATCCTCGGCATCCTCGCCGGAGCCGTCACCGCCGGGGCCGCCCCCTCGCACCTGGAACTGTTCCTCGGCACCGGCCTGTGCGGGGCCCTGACGACGTACTCGACCTTCTCCTACGAGACGCTTCGGCTCGCCGAGAGCGGCGCCAGGTTCTACTCGGTGGCCAACGCGCTCGGCAGCGTTGCCGCGGGGGTCGGCGCGGCGGTGGTGGGGGTGGCCGTCGCCGAGGCGGTCTGGGGCTGAGGACCTGCCGTACGGCGGTGCGCACACGGCGGCCCGGCGGTCCGGTCAGCGGACGACCTCGTGCCGGAGCTGTACGACGCCGTTGCCGAAGGCCCGGGTGCCCGCGAGCCGCAGGTCGGCCCGGACGTCCGGCGCGTAATCGTCGCGGCCGGTCGTCCGTGGCCGCGACGATACGCCGGGCTTGGGCCCGTGCGGGGCTCTCTACGGGCTCTCTACGGGTTCTCTGCGGCGTTCGGTCCGGTGAAGTCACCGTTCAGTGCCGCCGCCATCCGCAGGTGCGGCGCCGCCTCGGCGCCCCTGCTCTGCCGTTCGAGGGTGCGGCCGAGCATCAGGCGGGCGTAGCCCTCGACGGGGTCCAGCTCGATCACCTTGCGCAGCTCCGTCTCGGCGCGCCGGAGCTGGGCGGAGTGGTAGTAGGCGCGGGCGAGCAGCAGACGCGGGGCGACCTGCTCGGGCACCTCGTCGGCCAGCGCGTCGAGGATGCGCGCCGCCGTCGCGTACTCCTTGGCGTCGAAGAACTGCCGCGCACGCTCCCAGCGCTCCGCCGCACTCCCGTGGTCGTAGTAGGTCATCTCCACCATCTGCTCCACTGTCTGCCTCCTTCGCCCCCTGTAACCCGGGCGTGCGCTCGCGCATTCCGCGCCGAAGCAGCAAGGTCTCATCCGCGCGTCGGGCCGCGCCGCCGGGTCGCCTATCGCGCGGTGAGCGCGCGTCTGGCCGCGTTGATCAGATGGTGCGCGTCGGCACCGTAGACAGCGGACTCCCGCAGGGTGTTCCAGGTGCGCAGGTAGGTTTGGACACTGGGGGTGTCGTCGATCCACAGTTCCGCATGCCAGGTCTCTACCACCACGCGCTGATCGTCGTAGACCCAGAACCCCGTGGCAGGCGGAATCTTGAGGGATGCGCTGTGCGGGATGATCCCTAATTCGACGGTGTCCATGCCGACGGCGCCGTGCAGACGGTCAAGCTGGGAGATCAGGACCGAGGGCGGGCAGATCAGCGTTCTGAGAGCGCCCTCCCACATCAGGAGGTGGAAGCGCTTCGCCGGGTTGTAGAGGGCGTCCTGCCGCTTTATGCGGGCGCGCACGGCAGCGTCAGCGTCTCGCGGTGAGCGCTGGAGTTCGGAGTAGCGGGTGAAGATCGCCTTGGCGTAGTCGGGCGTCTGGAGAATGCCCATGATCATGGCCGGTTCCCAGCCTCGGAAGAGGGAGGCGTTCTCGTGCTCGACGTTGTGGGCGTTCTGGACGGCGCGGTGCCCGCCTGCGAGCTGTCGCCGCCAGGGCCTGACGCGCGACTCCACCCCGCGCAGCATCTCCTTCAACTCGTCGGCCGCCTCCGGCTGCCCGCATCCCTTCGCGAAGGACTCAAGGTCTTCGGCCGTCGCTGTCTGCTGGCCCCGTTCCAAGCGGCTGATCTTCGACTGGGCCCACCCGGCCCGCTTGGCGAGTTGTTCTCCGGTAAGCCGACCACCAGGGGCGTTGATCCGCAGTTGCTTCAATCGGACCCCGAGCGCCTCTCGTGCCTGCTGGTAGTCGGCCGTCACGGATCAGCTCTCGTCAGCTGGTCGCGGCTACCTGCGCCGCGACCAGCTCAAAGGGGACTGCGTCATGCATGGCGGCATCACGTACCTGGGCGTACCGGTTCACGGCGGCGGGCTCGGTGATGAGTTCCACCCCGGTCAGATCGTCGCTCTCGAAGTGGAGCAGCGCGACAAGCCGGGAATCGAAGATCCAGAAGTCTTCTGCCAGGAGGCGGAGCCGGTCGGCGTCGCGGCGCCACAGACAGCGGATGACTTCGCCGACAGAGCTGTTTCGTTTTGCGTTGTCGAGAAGGTAGAGCTGCCCCGGTGTCGGCGGTTGGTCCACGATGCGCACGCGTTCGAAGCGCTTGCCCAGTGCGGTCTGTTGCTGTCGCTCCCTGCACCACGCGGTGTCGGCGCCGGACCAGTCAACAGGCTCTCCTGAGGCGAACTGCGCGTAGGTGGGTGTGATCTCGTCGCTCGCGTACCTGCGGCGTGTCTCCAGCCGCCACGCCGTGTGCTCGAATTGCGTGAACAGCCGGTCGAAGTCCTCGAACGTGATCATGTCGGGCACGCGGGTGATCTCCTTCGGGCCGAAGTCGACCAGCAATTGGCGCGGTACGACGATCGCCGTCTCTCCCTGGGAGAGGTGCCGCAACTGGGCGACATCGTCCGGATCGGTGAGCGGCAGACCGTGCACGATGATGTCGTCCGTGTCCAGGTCTTCGTGCACGGATGGGCAGCCGTTGACGCCGCTGCCCGTGCCGTTGAAGCGTAGTCGCCTCATGATCTGTCCCCTTCGCTGGACGGTGATCCGACCAGCGTTGGGCGGTCCACCGTCCGGTGGTACAGCCTCGCGGAAATCCGGTGCGCATGCTGCCGCATTTTCGGCCAACTGACGCGCATAAAAGCGCATAGCGCCTCGCGAACCCCGTCCGGTGCTCTCTAACGTCCAGGGCATGCCACGAGCCAAGCCACCGGCCCGCGTCGGTGCTGCCACTGCGACTGAGTCCCTGCGCGCTGCGCTGAGCGGAGCGGGCATCGTCCTGCCCTCGCTTGCGCCTGGTCACGCGTCGCCCTCGTACAACCTCGTAGGTCTGGGGCGCATCGGTGTGGACGAAGCGATACGGCTGGCAGACGTGATCCGGCGGGGAGGCCGCGCACCATGAACGCTGAACGAGATCAACAGCCGCCGTCCGGCATGAGTCTGCGCGTGTACACGCTGGACGGCAAAGGCACGATCACGTCCGACACCGGCATCATGCGGGTCGACGCCCTGGGGCTCGATCTGCCCGCAGCCGCAGAGGCATGCAAGTTCCCGCCGTGCGGCTGCCCGCGCTGCCGCAAGGGACAGGCGCCGTGAGGACGGCCAGGGCCAAGCCCAAGGAACTGTCTCCCGAGTGCCGGCTCGGGGAGTGCGGCCTCTGCCCCGGGGACGGCGTCGCGATCTTCGCGCCGGGGCGGAGGCACCCGTACGMGCCGCCGATCTACACCAACCGATGCGATCACGACTGCGGCCACGGCTGCGGGCAGGCCGCCGTGCCGCGCGAGCAGCGCCCCTGAAGCCCCCCCAGACGGTTGCA
>NZ_JASKYR010000735.1:0-3678 GCF_041028215.1 Streptomyces flavofungini | reverse complement strand
CCGCTCGCCGAGCTTGAGCAGGGCATCCCCTTCGAGCAGCGGCACCCCCCCCCCCCCCCCCCCCCCCCCCCCCCTCCGGTTCCAGTCCTCACCGACGGTGAAAGCCGGTCGGCGTCCTCGCAGGTCGGGGGTGTCGCCGGTGAAGCTCTCAGGTTGAGATGACAGAGGGGGAGGCCGTCCGGGTACCCGCGCCGAGGTACCCCTCGTAGGTCGTGCTGACCAGGAGGCCTCCGCAATGACTGCCACCCACATCCCGCTCGCCGAGCTTGAGCAGGGCATCCCCTTCGAGCAGCGGCACATAGGCCCCGACGCCGAGGCGCGGGCCAAGATGCTCGCCCAGGTCGGGTACGGCTCGCTCGACGAGCTCACGGCCGCCGCGGTGCCGGATGTGATCAAGAACGCCGAGGCGCTCGACCTGCCCGGCGCCCGCAGCGAGGCCGAGGTCCTCGCCGAGCTGCGTTCGCTCGCGGACCGCAACGAGGTCCTGGACTCCATGATCGGCCTCGGGTACTACGGCACGTTCACGCCGCCGGTGATCCTGCGGAACGTGATGGAGAACCCCGCCTGGTACACCGCCTACACGCCGTACCAGCCCGAGATCTCGCAGGGCCGTCTCGAGGCCCTCCTCAACTTCCAGACGATGGTCGCCGAGCTGACGGGTCTGCCCACCTCCGGTGCCTCCCTGCTCGACGAGGGCACCGCCGCCGCCGAGGCCATGGCCCTCTCGCGGCGCATGGGCAAGGTCAAGAACGGTGTCTATGTGGTCGACGCGGACGCCCTGCCGCAGACCATCGCCGTCATCCGGACCCGCGCCGAGCCGACCGGCGTCGAGATCGTCGTCGCCGACCTGAGCGAGGGCATCCCGGCCGAGATCGCCGAGCGCGGCATCGTGGGCCTGCTGGTGCAGTACCCGGGTGCCTCCGGTGCCGTCCGTGACATCAAGCCGCTGATCGACCGGGCGCACGAGCTCGGCGCCGTCGTCACCGTCGCCGCCGACCTGCTCGCCCTGACGCTGCTCACCTCGCCCGGTGAGCTCGGCGCGGACATCGCCGTCGGCACGACCCAGCGCTTCGGCGTCCCGATGGGCTTCGGCGGCCCGCACGCCGGTTACATGGCGGTGCGCGAGAAGTTCGCGCGCAGCCTGCCGGGCCGCCTGGTGGGCGTCTCCGTCGACGCCGACGGCAACAAGGCCTACCGGCTCGCGCTCCAGACCCGTGAGCAGCACATCCGCCGCGAGAAGGCCACCAGCAACATCTGTACGGCACAGGTGCTGCTCGCCGTCATGGCCGGAATGTACGCGGTGTACCACGGGCCCGATGGCCTGAGGTCCATCGCGCGGCGCACCCACCGGTACGCGACGCTGCTCGCCGCCGGACTCGCCGGCGGTGGCCACGAGGTCGTCCACGGCGCCTACTTCGACACCCTCACCGTGCGGGTGCCCGGCCGGGCCGAGGAGCTCGTCGCCGCCGCGCGCGAGGGCGGGGTCAACCTCCACCTCGTCGACGCCGACCACGTCTCCCTGTCCTGCGACGAGACGACCACGCGCCGTCAGCTCAACGCGGTCTGGGGCGCCTTCGGTGTGGAGGCCGACGTCGACGCGCTCGACGCCGACACCGCCGACACGCTGCCGACGGACCTGCTGCGCGGCGACGACTACCTCACGCACCCGGTCTTCCACCAGTACCGCTCCGAGACCGCGATGCTGCGCTACCTGCGCAGGCTCGCCGACCGCGACTACGCGCTCGACCGCGGCATGATCCCGCTGGGCTCCTGCACCATGAAGCTCAACGCGACCACCGAGATGGAGCCGGTCACCTGGCCCGAGTTCGGTCAGCTCCACCCCTTCGCGCCCGCCCAGCAGGCGCAGGGCTACCTCACACTCATCCGTGAGCTGGAGGAGCGCCTCGCCGAGGTCACCGGGTACGACAAGGTCTCCCTCCAGCCCAACGCCGGTTCGCAGGGCGAGCTGGCCGGACTGCTCGCCGTACGCGGCTACCACCGGGCCAACGGCGACGAGCAGCGCACCGTCTGCCTCATCCCCTCCTCCGCGCACGGGACGAACGCGGCGAGCGCCGTCATGGCCGGGATGAAGGTCGTGGTCGTCAAGACCGCCGACGACGGCGAGATCGACGTCGCGGACCTGCGTGCCAAGATCGAGAAGCACCGCGACGAGCTGTCCGTGCTGATGATCACCTACCCCTCGACGCACGGCGTCTTCGAGGAGCACGTCGCCGACATCTGCGCCGAGGTCCACGAGGCCGGCGGCCAGGTGTACGTGGACGGCGCCAACCTCAACGCCCTGGTGGGTCTCGCCAAGCCGGGCCACTTCGGCGGCGACGTCTCGCACCTGAACCTGCACAAGACCTTCTGCATCCCGCACGGCGGCGGCGGCCCCGGCGTCGGTCCCGTGGGCGTGCGCGAGCACCTCGCGCCGTACCTGCCGAACCACCCGCTCCAGCCCGCCGCCGGTCCCGAGACCGGCGTCGGCCCGATCTCCGCGGCGCCCTGGGGCTCCGCCGGAATCCTGCCGATCTCCTGGTCGTACGTGCGCCTGATGGGCGGCGAGGGCCTCAAGCGCGCCACCCAGGTCGCGGTGCTCTCCGCCAACTACATCGCCAAGCGCCTCGAACCGCACTACCCCGTGCTCTACACCGGCCCGGCCGGTCTCGTCGCGCACGAGTGCATCGTCGACCTGCGCCCGCTCAGCAAGGCGACCGGCGTCAGCGTCGACGACATAGCCAAGCGCCTCATCGACTACGGCTTCCACGCGCCGACCATGTCGTTCCCGGTGGCGGGCACGCTGATGATCGAGCCGACCGAGAGCGAGGACCTGAACGAGATCGACCGGTTCTGCGAGGCGATGATCGCCATCCGCCGGGAGATCGAGAAGGTCGGCTCCGGTGCGTGGTCCGCCGACGACAACCCCCTGCGGAACGCGCCGCACACCGCCGCCGCGCTGAGCGGTGACTGGGAGCACGGCTACACCCGCGAGGAGGCCGTCTTCCCGGCCGGGGTCGCCGCCTCGGACAAGTACTGGCCGCCGGTGCGCCGCATCGACCAGGCGTACGGCGACCGGAACCTCGTCTGCTCCTGCCCGCCGCTGGACGCGTACGAGGACTGATACCGGTGCCCGTATGAGACGGGCATGCGTCGGGGCCGGTCCGGAGAGTGCTCTCCGGACCGGCCCCTCGCCGTCTGCCCGTCTCTCAGGCGGCCGTCATGATCTGGTCGGTGCCCAGCGGTCGGTGCGGGGCGATGATCTGGCCGTCCGGCAGCAGCTCACCGGTGTCCTCGAAGAGCAGGACGCCGTTGCACAGCAGGCTCCAGCCCTGCTCCGGGTGGCTTGCCGCGAGGAGTGCGGCCTCCCGGTCGGCGGAGTCGGCTGACGGGCACGGTGGTTGGTGCTGGCACATGGAAGGGTTCTTTCGCTGCGGTTCGATGGCTGTGAGGTCTGTCCTGCGGCTCGATGCGGTGCTCATGACCGCCCCCCGTTTGTAGTCGGTCCGTTCCCAGTGTTGCCCTACGGGCGTCAATCCGCAGGGATTTTGCGGCAGCGGTTCCTACTGCTTAATGACGTATCACCCGCCCGGACGGTTCAGCCCAACTGCACTGTCTCTTCGGGTGGTTCGGGGTGACCCGACCGGGCTAGTCCACCCGGGTGGGGACAGCGTCGTGCCC
>NZ_JASKYR010000734.1:0-3857 GCF_041028215.1 Streptomyces flavofungini | reverse complement strand
ATGGTGACGCCATGGTGGCGCCACCATAGCGCGGCCGTGGCCCTGCCTGGGGATCTGGAAGCCGCGGACGGGAAGGACAGGAAGGTCCGGCGCGGAAACACGGGTTCATGAGGTCGACTGACGAGGCGAGGCCAGAATGGCTCGCCTGTGCTCCGCCCGCCGAACTCACCGCGCTGAGCGACCGCCCCCTGCGCCGCATGCGGTACGCCGACGGGCACGTGGGCTGGCTGGTCACCGGACACGCGGCGGCGCGCGCGGTCCTGGCCGACCCGCGCATCAGCTCACGCTACGAACTCCTGCACCTGCCGGTGCCGATGGCGGGCGCGCCCACGCCGCTGCCTCCGGCGCCGCCCGGCGACCTGACCGGGCTCGACGCGCCGGAGCACACCCGCTACCGGCGCCTGCTCACCGGCAAGTTCACCGTCCGCCGCATGCGGCTGCTCAGCGAGCAGGTGGAGCGGTTCACCGCCGAGTGCCTGGACGCCATGGAGCAGGCGGGGCCCACGGCCGACCTGGTCGAGGCGTTCGCCCGGCCCGTGCCCGCGCTCATGATCTGCGCACTGCTCGGCGTGCCGTACGACGACCGCGCGCGCTTCCAGGACGACGTGGCGACGATGTTCGACCAGACGGCGGACGCGCGGGCGAGGGGCGAGGCCCATCTGTCCCTGAGCCGCTATCTGAACGAACTGGTCCTCGCCAAGCGCGCCGCACCCACCGACGACCTGCTCAGCGACCTGACCGGAACCGACCTCACCGACGAGGAACTGGCCGGAATCGGCAGCCTCCTGCTCGCCGCCGGGCTCGACACCACCGCCAACATGCTCGGTCTCGGCACCTTCGCCCTGCTGAGCAACCCCGGCCAGCTGGCGGCCCTGCGCGCCGACCCGGCGCTCGCCGGGCAGGCGGTGGAGGAGCTGCTGCGCCACCTCACCGTGGCCGACCCGCTGATGCGGACGGCGCTCGAAGACATCGAGATCGAGGGGCGAGTGATCCGGGCGGGCGAGACGGTGACCGTCTCCGCCCAGGCCGCCAACCGTGACCCGCGCAGGTTCCCCGACCCCGACCGGCTCGACATCCGCCGCGAGGCCACCGGGCACCTCTCCTTCGGGCACGGCGCCCACCAGTGCCTGGGCCAGCAGCTCGCCCGCGTGGAGATGGCCGTGGCCTTCCCGGCGCTCCTGGCGCGCTTCCCCGGCCTGCGGCTCGCCGTGCCGCCGCACGAGGTGCCGCTGCGCGACCAGGCGAACATCTACGGCGTGGTCAGTCTCCCCGTCACCTGGGGCCCCGACGCCGGGAGCCCTGACACCTCGAGCGGGGAGCGGTCCATTGGGTGAGCCGGGAGAGCGGGGTGACTCCACGGGCCCGCTGCGGATCGGCGTCGACCGCGACCGCTGCACCGGGGCGGGCATGTGCGCCCTCACGGCTCCCGAGGTCTTCGACCAGGACGAGGCGGACGGGCTCGTGGTGCTGCTGCGCCCGGAGCCCGAATCCGCGCACCGCGGCGCGGCCCGGGTGGCCGCCGGTCTCTGCCCCGCCGGAGCCATCGCCGTCGACGACAGTGGTTGACGACGGCGGCTAATGGCGTTAGCTTGTGGATAACAACGTTAGCCAAGCCTGGGGGGCGACATGACCGAGTACCTCACCGTCGACGGCGGCACCCTCGCGTACGAGGTGGCCGGGTCGGGCCCGCTGATCGTCCTCGCGCACGGCGTGGGCGACAGCCGCGCCGCCTACCGCGCCGTGCTGCCCGAGCTCGTGGCGGCGGGGTACCGGGTCGCCGCGGTCGATCTGCGCGGCTGCGGCGAGTCCAGCGCGCACTGGCCGGCCTGGAGCCGTACGGCCATCGCCGGTGACCTGCTCGCCCTCGTCCGGCACTTGGGCGGGCCCGCCGTGCTCGTAGGCCACTCGGTGTCGGGCGGCGCGGCCACCATCGCCGCGGCGCAGGAGCCCTCGCTGGTCACCGCGGTGGTGGAGCTGGCGCCCTTCACCCGCAAGCAGTCGGTCGCCCTCGGGGATCTGCGGGTGGCGCGCTTCCGGCGCGGCATGCCGCGGCTGCTGGGCGCCGGGGTGTTCGGCAGCAAGCGGCTCTGGCGCTCGTACCTGGAGGTGGCTTATCCCGGCACGCGGCCCGCCGACTGGACCGAGCGAATCGGCCGCATCGACGCCCTGCTGCGCGAGCCGGGCCGGATGAAGGCCATGCAGGGCATGGGCCGCAGCGCGCCGACCGACGCGGGCGAGCACCTCGGCGGCGTCCGCTGCCCGGTCCTCGTCGTGATGGGCACGCTCGACCCCGACTGGGCCGACCCGCGGGCGGAGGGGGCGGCGGTCGTCGAGGCCCTGCCGGCCGGTCTCGGCCGGCTGCACATGATCGAGGGCGCCGGGCACTACCCGCACGACCAGTTCCCGGACCGGGTCACCTCGCTGGTGCTCAACTTCCTGCGGTCGGCGGCGGTGCGGGCCTGAGCCGGACGCGGTGCGGGCCCCAACGGCCCGCGGCCCGGTCAGCCGAGGGTCAGCTCGACCCGGACGGGGCCCGACGTCGTGGCCCGCGCCCCCGCTTCGACGCGGACGGTGGCCTCGGCCGTGCCGGACGAACCCATGACCGGGTCCGCCCGGCACGTGAGGGTGTACGAGCCCGGTGCCGGGGCGCCGAGGGAGAAGCGTCCCTCGGCGTCCGTCAGGGCGGCGATGTCCGGCAGGGGGCGCGGGCCCGCCGTGAACAGGACGTGTGCGCCCGCCACCGGTGCGCCCGAGGCGTCACGGACGACACCGGTGATCTCCACTCCGGAACCGCTGCCGCTCATAGGGGTCGGCTCACGCCTTCCATGCCACGTAGTTGTTGAAGACGGGGGTGGTGAACCTCGTGCCGGAGTTCACCCGGGAACCGCCGTAGGCGTGGATGGCGAAGCCGTAGCGGTTGCTGCTGTCGATGCGGTAGACGGAGCTGCCGCTCTGCCCGCCGGCGGTGTCGATGTCGTAGTACACCTTGCGCGCGGCGACCGAGTCGACGCCGCGCGCCGCGTACCACATGGTCCCCGACGGCTTGTCGCCCGGATAACCGGCGATGTTGCCGGTGGTCTTGAGCAGATCCGAGTCCGAATATACGCCGAAGCCGAACCAGCCCACCGTGGAGCCGATGTTGTTGGGCGTGATGATGGCGCCGTAGTCGAAGTTCTCGTCGCCGTTCTCGGTCCAGCCGGTCACGGAGCGGAAGCTGGTGCAGGTGATGCTGCCGTAGGGCAGCGAGCTGCCGTTGCGTCCTGGCATGACCTGGATGCTCTTGACCCAGCCGTCCCGGCCCGCCACGCCGCTGCCCTTGATGTAGACGCAGTGTCCTGCGGTGGCCAGGGTGTGCGGTCCGAGCAGCCAGCCGGTGCCCTGGTAGAGGGCGTTGTCGCGGGCCGTGATCAGCAGATAGCAGTGCACCCGCCACGGATACACGCTGGTGTTGGTGATCTGTACGCGGTCGTCGGGGCCGTGCACCGTCTCCGGGGCCAGGGGCGGCGGGCCGAAGGACGCCTCGCCGATGTCGGGCAGCATGGCGGTCGGTGCCGTCCAGGCCTCCGGCGCGAAGTGCTCGGGGCGACGGTAGCCCTCGACGTGCTCCAGGCCCTCACCCGTCGAGTGCTGGGGCTCGCCCTCGGTCCCCTGGGAGGCCGGCTGAAGGACCGCTTCCTGCTCCGCCGCCCGCGTGGGAGTGGTGTCCGAGGGCTCGTTGCTCACTGCGCTGTGTGGGTCTTGCGGCATGCTGGATCACCTTGCTTCTCTGAGAGCTGCGATGTGATGCCTTGCTGGACGCCGCGGCCGCAACGTTTAGGGGTAATGCCTCTTCTACTGCCGCCGGACAAGTGCCGCAA
>NZ_JASKYR010000733.1:0-4255 GCF_041028215.1 Streptomyces flavofungini | reverse complement strand
GCGAGGGCACCACCCAGGTCGCGATGCCGAGGTCGCTGACCCTGACCCCGGCGGCCCGCAGCTCCTCCCGCACGGCGAGCTGCTGGACGGGGCCCGCGCCGAGGCCGTAGGGGACGGGCAGGTGCGGGGCTGCGTAGCCGGTGGGGGCGAGGGCCGCGCGGGCCGCCGCGGGGTCGAGGCCGCGGGCCCGTGCGATGACCTCGCGGGCCCGCTCGCGGTGGGCCGCCGCCTCCTCGGGCAGTTCGAGGCGCAGCTCCCTGCGGGCGCCGGACTCGGCGAGCCGCACGGCGCGCAGCCGGTGGGTGTCGCCGGTGCCGATGAGCTGCCGGGCCACGACGGCCCTGCGCAGGTGGAGGTGGGCGTCGTGCTCCCAGGTGAAGCCGATGCCGCCGAGGATCTGTACGCAGTCCTTGGCGCAGGAGTACGCGGCGTCCAGGGCGGTGGCCGCGGCGAGCGCGACGGCCAGTTCCCGTGCCTCCTCCGGCGCTCCGGCGTCCCCGGCGGCGCGGGCCGCGTCCCAGGTCAGGGCGGCGGCCTGCTCGACCCGGAGCAGCATGTCGGCGCAGAGGTGCTTGACGCCCTGGAACCGCCCGATGGGCCGCCCGAACTGCTCGCGCACCTTGGCGTGCCCGGCGGCGATGCGCAGCGCGCGGGCGGCGGTGCCGCAGGCGTCGGCGGCGAGCACGACGGCCGCGAGGTCGCGCACGGCCGCCGGGCCGACGGCGAGCACCCGCTCGGCGGGCACCCGCACCGCCCGCGCGCTCACCTCGGCGGTGGGCCGCGTCGGATCGGCGCTGTCGTGCGTACGTATCCGGAGCGAAGCCGCGTCGACGGCGAGCCACAGCGGGCCCGACGCGGAGACGGCGGCCAGGATCAGCAGGTCGGCCTCGCCGCCGGAGAGCACGGGCGGGGCGGTGCCGTCCAGGATGTGACCGCCGTCCACGGCGACGGCGGTGAGCGTGCCCGCGCCGAGGGCGACGGCCCCGATCCGGCGGCCGTCCGCGAGAGCGGCGGCGAGTCCGTGCGCGCCCGCGGCGCGCAGCACCTCCGAGGCGAGGCAGCTCGCGAGGAAGGGTCCGGGGAACGCGGCGGTGGCCGCCTCTTCGATGACCACCGCCAGGTCGACGAGGTCCCCGCCCCCGCCGCCGCACTCCTCGGGCAGGTGGACCCCGAGCAGGCCCTGTTCCGCGAGGCCGTCCCAGTGGGCGGGCCTGCCGCCGCCGGAGGGGGCGTCGAGCAGCTTGCGTATCTCCTCGGGGGGCACGGAGCGCGCGATCCAGCCACGCACCGCCGCCGCCAACTCCGCCTGTTCCACGGTGATTCCGATCCCCATGCGCATCTCCGCCGGTAGCTGCTGCCGGGACGGCGACACAGTAGAACACGTTCCAATCTGACGGAAGGTCAGACACCTGCCCGATCGGCCGGACCGAGCGGAGGTTGATGACCCGGTTAAGGGAAGGTCAAGAGTTCCCCTCGTACGACACCCGTCGGAATAGTCGCCCAAGGTGACAGGTTCGAGTTACACGTAACCCTGCCCGGAGCCACCGGCGAGCCACAGCGTTCCGCCCGGTTCCCCCACGCGCCCTTCGGAGGCCCCACGCAATGTCGATGACGACGACCCAACCACGCGGCATACGCGGAGTCGTCCCCGTACTCGCCTTCTCCGGCATCGTCGTCGCGGTGATGCAGACCCTGCTCGTGCCGGTGATCAAGGATCTGCCGACCCTGCTGGACACCGCGCCCTCGAACGCCACCTGGGTCATGACCTCGACCTTGCTCGCGGGCGCCGTCGCCACGCCGATCATGGGCCGCCTCGGAGATCTCTTCGGCAAGCGGCGGATGCTGCTCTCCAGCCTCGCCGTGATGGTCGTCGGCTCGCTGATCTGCGGTTTCACCGACGATCTCCTGGTGATGATCGTGGGCCGCGCGCTCCAGGGCTTCGCCATGGGCGCCATCCCGCTCGGCATCGGCCTGATGCGGGACGAGCTGCCGCGCGAGAAGCTCGGCTCGGCCATGGCGCTGATGAGCTCCTCCATCGGCGTCGGCGGCGGTCTCGCGCTGCCACTCGCCGCGCTCACCGCGCAGCACGCCGACTGGCACGCCCTGTTCTTCGGCGCCGCGGGCCTCGGCGTCCTCTCGATGGCGCTGACCCTGGTCTTCGTCCCCGAGAGCCCCATGCGCGCCGAGGGCACCTTCGACGTGCTCGGCGCGCTCGGCCTCTCCGCCGGGCTCGTGCTGTTCCTGCTGCCGATCACCAAGGGCAGCGACTGGGGCTGGTCCTCCGGCACCACGCTCGGCCTCTTCGCCGCGGCGGCCCTCGTGCTCGCCCTGTGGGGCGTGATGGAGCTGCGCGTCAAGGCGCCGCTGGTGGACCTGCGCACCACGGCCCGGCGCTCGGTGCTCTTCACCAACCTGGCCTCGATCATGGTCGGCGTCGCCTTCTACGCCGTCTCGCTCGTCCTGCCCCAGCTCCTCCAGCTGCCGTCCGCGACCGGCTACGGCCTCGGTCAGTCGATGGTCGTCGCGGGCCTGTGCGTGATGCCGCTCGGCCTGACGATGATGTTCACGGCCCCCGTCTACGCCCGCCTCTCCGCGAAGTACGGCCCGAAGACCACCCTCATCCTCGGCATGCTGATCATCGCCATCGGCTACGGCGCGGGCCTCGGCCTGATGAGCGCCGCCTGGCAGACGATCATCATCGCGGTGGTGCTCGGCGCGGGCATCGGTCTCGCCTACTCCTCGCTGCCCGCGCTCATCATCGGCTCGGTCGACCCCTCGGAGACGGGCGCGGCCAACGGCCTGAACACCCTGATGCGCTCGATCGGCACCTCCGTCTCCAGCGCCGTGATCGGCATGGTCCTCGCCAACACCGCGCACCACGTCGGCGGCGTCGCCGTGCCGACCATGCACGGCTTCCGGGTCTCCTTCCTGATCGCCACCGGCGCCGTCGCGATCGGCCTGGTCTTCGCCCTGCTGCTGCCCTCGGCGCGCCGCCCCGCCACGACGCAGCTGAGGGCGAGCAGCGAGGAGGACGCCAACCTGGAGCGCGCCACCAAGGCCCTCGCCGGGTTCCACGGCCAGGTGCACGGCGCGGACGGCGCGCCGCTGGCCCGCGCCAAGGTGACCCTGATCGACCGCCGCGGCAAGCAGGCGGGCGCCGCCCTCACCGACGCCGAGGGCCGCTACGCCCTGGACGTCCCCGGCGACGGCTCCTACGTCCTCGCCGCCACCGCGTCGGGCCACGCGCCCCGCGCCTCGGCCGCGGCACACCGGGGCGACGAGCGTCCCGTGCGGGTCGACCTGGCCCTCACCGGCTCGTCCGACGGCACCGACGTACCGGCCTGACCTCGGCATTCCCCGCGCACAGCCGCACCCCCGCCACCGAAGTGGCGGGGGTGCGGTGCATCATGGGGCGCCCACGCCCCCGTACGACCTATGACGAGTCACGACCCACGACCTGGAGGAAGCCCATGGCCGAGACGGCCGCCGCGCCCGGACCGCAGGTGCCCACGCCCGGACCGCAGGTGCCCGAGCCCGAGATCCTCGCCGCCTTCGAGGCCGCCAAGGGCTTCATGCCGCGCGAGGAGGGGCTCGCGCTGTACGCGGCCGCCACGGAGGCCGCCGCGCTCGGCCTGCCGCTCCTTGAGGTCGGCACCTACTGCGGGCGCTCCACGATCCTGCTCGCCGACGCCGCACGCAGGGCCGGGGTCAGCGCCATCACCGTGGACCACCACCGGGGCAGCGAGGAGCAGCAGCCGGGCTGGGAGTACCACGACCCGGAGACCGTGGACCCCGAGGTCGGCCTGATGGACACGCTGCCCACCTTCCGCCGCACCCTGCACGCGGCGGGCCTTGAGGAGCACGTGATCGCGGTCGTCGGGCGTTCGCCGCAGGTGGCGAAGGCCTGGGGCGGCGCGCTCGGCCTGGTCTTCATCGACGGGGGCCACACGGACGAACACGCCACGGCCGACTACGAGGGCTGGGCCCCGCACGTCGCCGAGGGCGGTCTGCTCGTCATCCACGACGTCTTCCCCGACCCCGTCGACATCATGACCGGCCAGGCGCCCTACCGCGTCTATCTCCGGGCCCTCGGGTCCGGTGCGTTCACCGAGGTGGCGGGGGTGGACTCGCTGCGCGTGCTGCGGCGAACGGGAGCGGGGACCTGACCTCGCGGATAGGCTCGCCCCGTGTCGTACGTAGGTCCGGAATTCGATCCCTCCCCGCCCCCCAGGCGCCGCATCGGCCGCCCGCTGAC
>NZ_JASKYR010000732.1:0-3845 GCF_041028215.1 Streptomyces flavofungini | reverse complement strand
TGCCGGCCCCGCCCAAGGACGGCAAGGCCACGACGCAGGGCGACAGCCACATGCCCGCCCCGCCCAAGGACGGCCAGGCCACCACGCAGGGCGACAGCCACATGCCCGCCCCGCCGGCCAAGGACGCCTGAAGACCTCTTTCCCGACGGGGGTCGGCCGCGGCGGCGCGGAGGGGGAGCCGTCGCGGCCGACGCATGTCCGGGCACGGGCCACACCCGGCCGTTCGGCGGAATCGAACATTCAGCCGAGGCGTCGTTACGCTCGCGGGCAGCAAGTGCCCATCGCCTCTCAGGAGTTGCCATGAACCGCACCACGAAGATGATCGTCACCCTCGCCCTCGCCGTGGCGGCCACGGGGGCGGCCGCGTCCACGGCACTGGCCGACAGCCACGTCCCGGCGCCGCCGCGGGACGGCCGGGCCACCCTCCACGGCGACAGCCACATCCCCGTCGCCCCGCTGGGCGACAGCCACATCCCGGCGCCCCCGCGCGGCTGACCTCACCCATGGGACCCCGGCGGGCGGACGCGGCGGAACGGGTGGCAACACGCGGCCGTTGCGGCGCCGGGCGACAGGTCGTCTCCCCGGCCGCCGCCCTCCGTGGCAGAGTCGTCCGCATGGTCACCTCGACGCGCGACCGGCACCCCCGGTCCCGAAGACACCGTGCCGCCGCCTGCGGCCTTCTCCTCGGCGCCCTGCTGCTGCCCCTCACCGGCTGCCGCACGGAAGGCCTGCCCGGCTCCGTCGTCGGTACGAGTGACGACGTACCGCCGAGCAAGCCGTCCACCGCGTCGGCCGCCCCCGGCGCCTCCCCGTACGTGGAACCCGGAGTCGTCGACGGCGCCCCGCACGAGCGGGAGAACAACGCCTACCGCCGCCCCGGCGACATGCCGGCCGCCGAGGAGCGGGCCGCCGAACGCGAGGCCGCCCGGATGCGGCCCGTGCTCAAGCGGCTCTGGGAGCGCAAGAAGTGGGACCCGGAGAGCGTGCGCGGCGCGCTCACCGGGGAGCTGGGCTACAAGGCCAGGAAGGTGAGCGCCGCGGGCCGCCTGCTCGGCGGAACGCTTGAGGTGCAGGAGATGACCGGGCGGTACGAGGAGGACGACTACGTCACTCCCGAAGGCGCCAGGATCGGGCTGTACGTGGGGGACGACGCGTGCGTCACCGGCTGGATCCAGAAGACCAACTTCGAGGTCAAGACGAACGGGCGCTTCATGGAGTCCGGGTGCCTGGAACCTCTCAGCGGTCACTAGGGCCTTGGCGGCACCGCAAATGCGTGGACAGGGGGCGTCGCCGCGCCGGATAGTGCCGCGCATGACTTCTCTTGTGCGCCATCTCACCTTCGACTGCCACGACGCCTACCGCCAGGCCACCTTCTGGGCCGAGGTCCTCGACGGTTCGCTCTCCGACGACGACGTCCCCGGGGACCCCGAGGCCCTGGTCAGGTCGGAGGGCCTCACGCTGCTCTTCGTGACCGTGCCGGACACCAAGAGTGTCAAGAACCGCGTACACGTCGACCTCCAGCCGCAGGACCGCGGCCGTGACGCGGAGGTGGAGCGGATTCTCGCCCTCGGCGCCAAGGTCCACGACGACCAGCGGCGGCCCGACGGCCGCGGCTGGGTCACCCTCACCGACCCGGAGGGCAACGAGTTCTGCGTGGAGCGCAGCGCGGCCGAGCGCGAGGCCTTCGTCGAGCCCGGCGGCGACGCCTAGGCCTGCGCCGGGCCGGTCGAAAGCCCCGCCCGCAGCTCTCCCTTGACCACTTTCCCGCTCGCGTTCCTCGGCAGTTCGGCGACGAACTCGACGCCCCTCGGCACCTTGTAGTTCGCCATCTCCCGCCGTGACCAGGCGATCAGGTCGTCCGCCGTCACCACGGCGCCGGGGCGCCGCACCACGTACGCCCGGCCGACCTCGCCGAGCCGCGCGTCGGGCACGCCGATCACGGCGACGTCCGCCACGTCCGGATGGAGCCCGATGAGCTGCTCTATCTCGGCGGGGTAGGCGTTGAAGCCGCCGACGATGAACATGTCCTTGATCCGGTCGGTGATGCGGAGGTTGCCGTCCTCGTCCAGGACGCCCACGTCACCGGTGCGCAGCCAGCCGTCGGCGGACACGGCACGGGCGGTGCCCTCGGGGTCCTCGAAGTAGCCGCTCATGACGTGGTGGCCGCGGACCAGGATCTCGCCGGGACGGCCGGGCGGGAGCGTGTCGCCCCGCCCGGAGACCACCCGGATCTCCGTACCGGGGATGGCACGGCCCGAGGTCCGCGCGATGACCTCGGCCGGGTCGCCGCGGCGGCACATCGTGACGATGCCGCTCGCCTCGGAGAGCCCGTAGGCGGTGAGGACGGTGCCCACCCCCAGCTCGCCGCGGAGCCGTTCGACGAGCCGGAGCGGCACGACCGCCGCGCCCGTCACCACGAGCCGCAGCGCGGAGAGGTCGTGCTTCCACCGCGCGGGGTGGTCGAGGACCGCCTGGTGGAGGGTGGGCGGGCCCGGGAGCACCGAGATGCGTTCGGCGGCCACGTTGGCGAGCACGGTGTCCACGTTGAAGACCGGCTGCGGGATCATCGTCGCCCCGCGCGTGAGGCAGGCGATGATGCCCGCCTTGTAGCCGAAGGTGTGGAAGAAGGGGTTCACGATGAGGTAGCGGTCGCCCTCGCGCAGTCCGGCGAGCTCGCTCCACACGTCGTAGCAGCGCAGGGTCTGGGCGTGGGTGATGACGGCGCCCTTGGGGCGGCCCGTCGTGCCGGAGGTGAAGATGATGTCCGAGGGCGCCGAGCCCTCGACCGCCGCCGCCCGCGCGCGCACCGCGCCCGTGTCCACGCCGTCGCCGCTCGCCAGGAACTCCTTCCAGGTGCGGAAGTTCTCCGGGGCGTCGTCCGAGAGCACCACCACCTGCGCCAGGTGCGGCAGCCCCGGCAGCGGACCCGTCCCCGCGCCCTCGGCCGCCGCACGGCGCAGCGACGCCACGTACGAGGTGCCGAGGAAGGTGCCGGTGACGAAGAGGAGCTTCGCGCGGCTGCGGTGCAGCACATAGGCGGCCTCCGTGCCCTTGAAGCGGGTGTTCAGCGGTACGAGGACGCCGCCCGCCGAGACCGCGCCGAGCGCGGAGACGATCCAGTCCAGGGTGTTCGGGGCCCAGACGGCGACGCGGTCGCCGGGTTCGACGCCGTTCGCCAGGCAGGCCGCGGCGGCCCGTGCCACGCGGGCGCCCAGCTCCTCGTACGAGACACGGGTGCGGCCCTCGACGACCGCCTCCCGGTCGCCGTACCGCTCGGCGGCCGCCCCTACCAGCCCCGGGATGCTGCCCCACTCCAGGTCGCCGCGCATCGCAAGCCTCCCACATTGCTGACTACCCGTCAGATTACCGCTAGCCTGACGCACTGTCAGCACTGGGGACGACCGGGTCCCACGGCTCGCGATCTCGCGGAGGTGCCGCCGCCCATGGCCTCACTCAAGGACGCAACAGCGATAGTCGGGATCGGCCAGACCCCCTTCGCCAGACACCTGGCCGAACCCGAGAAGACGCTGGCCTGCCGCGCGATCCTCGCCGCCCTCGACGACGCGGGCATCGCCCCGTCCGAGGTCGACGCCTTCGCCTCGTACACGATGGAGGAGACCGACGAGGTCGAGGTCGCCAAGGCCATCGGCGCCGGTGACGTCACCTTCTTCAGCAAGGTCGGCTACGGCGGCGGCGGTTCCTGCGCGACCGTCGCCCACCTCGCCTCCGCCATAACCACCGGCCAGGCCAATGTCGGCATCGCCTGGCGCTCCCGCAAGCGCGGCAGCGGCCCACGCCCCTGGAAGAACACCGCCGTCCAGCTCCCCACTCCCGCCCAGTAGACC
>NZ_JASKYR010000731.1:0-4122 GCF_041028215.1 Streptomyces flavofungini | reverse complement strand
CCACTGGATCACGCCCGAGAACCGGGCCCACGCGGTGGCGGCCCCCCCCCCCCCCCCCCCCCCCCCCCCCCCCCCCCCCTCACGCCCCTGCGCGCGGGCGAGGGCACCCCCCTCTACCTGGCCCCGCCGGCGGGCGGCACCACCTTCCTGTACGTCCGCCTGGCCGACCGCACACCGCCCGGACCGCCCCTGCGCGCCCTGTCCCTGCCCTCCGACCCGGCCCGGTGGCCCGGCACACTGCGCGACCTGGCGGCCCTCTACGTCGAACGGATACGCCGGGAGCAGCCCCAGGGCCCCTACCGCATCGGCGGCTACTCCTTCGGCGGCAACGTGGCCTTCGAGATGGCGCTCCAGCTCCAGCGCGCCGGAGAAGAGGTCGAGCTGCTGGTGATGCTCGACGCCCATGTACCCGAGACCTACGTGGGCGGACACCTGGACGCCGAGGAGTTCGAGGCGGCCGTCCCCGCGCTGTTCCAGGCCGCCCCGGTGCGCGGCGTGGACCCGCAGATGCTGCGCGACCAGGGCTTTCTGCGGATCTGGCAGCACAACCACGCCCTGCTCAAGAGCTACTACCCCGACGGCCGCTACACCGGCGACCTCCGGCTGCTCCAGGCCGAGGAGCCGGAGGGCCAGGCGCTGCTGGACGCGCTGCGCATGAACCCGCGCGACAAGTCCCTGTGGGGCACGCACATCACCGGGCGGCTGCTGGTGGACAAGGTCCCCGGCGACCACTTCTCGATGTTCGACGAGGGCACCCGCCTCGACCGACTCGGCGCCGCGCTCGGCGCCGCCCTCGCCACGGCGACCAGGAAGGCCGACCGCGATGCCGAGTGACGACTTCAGCGGCCCCTACGGCTCGTACGGCTCCTACGTCGACGGGCGCGAACGGCCGGGAACACAGTGGGTGTACACCGTGCGCGCCTCCGCCATGCTGCGGAACTTCTTCGGCTCCATCAGGACCAAGCGGTCCCTGGAGAAGGGCACGATGGCCGCCGCGGACGCACCGGAGGAGGTGATCGGGCGCTGCGCGGTCGCCGACGAACACGAGGTGCAGGCCGCGCTGCGCTCGGCCGCCCGAGCGGCCGATGAGTGGTCAAGGGCCCCGCTGGCGACCCGGCTGCGGCTGGTGGAGGTCTTCCACGGCCTGGTGCGCGAGAAGCACGACGAGATCGTCGACCTGATGATCGCCGAGGGGCATCCCTCGGCGCTGGCCCGCTGGGAGGCCAGCGGCATCCTCGCCAACACCGCCCCCGCAACCCGGGAGTTCCTGGCCGCCCAGATGGAGCACCGGACCAGCACCGCGCGGCGCGAGCTGACCGTGCGCCGGGTCGCCGACGGCGTGGTCTGCCTGAACCCGCCGCAGAACGCCACAATCGCCAACGTCCTCCTCGGCGTATGGGCGCTGGCAGCGGGCAACGCACTGGTGGTCAGGGCCCCGCGCAGCGCGCCCCTGGGCGTGATGCACGTCCTCCGGCACCTCATCGCCCCGGCCCTGGAAGCCGTCGGCGCTCCCGCCGCGGCGCTCTCCGCCCTCTGCTCGGACGCGCCCACCACCTTGCGTACCTGGCTGGAGAGTCCCCTCGTCGATGACGTCATGTACTTCGGCAGCAGCCGCCAGGGCATCGACTTCGGCGCCCGCTGCGTGGCCGCGGGCAAGAAGCCGGTCCTGGAACTTGCGGGCAACGACATCTGCGTCATCTGGCACGACGCGGACCTCGACCTGGCCGCCCAGGCACTGACCGAGGCGTTCTACGGATCCGGGCAGATCTGCATGGTGCCCAACGTCGCCGTGGTGCACCCGGCCGTCGCCGACGCCCTGCTGGCCAAGGTGGCCCGGCGGGCCGCCGGAATCCGCCCCGGCTACCCGGAGGAAGCGGGAACGCTGCTCTCCCCGGTGCTGCGCACCGACCTGTTCCGAGCCTGCCTCGACCAGGCCTTGCAAGGCGGAGCCGAGCTGGTCTGCGGCGGACGCAGGCTAGATGCCGGGGGAGCGGAGGACCCGGTGGGCGGTCTCTTCCTGGAGCCCACCGTCCTCCGCGTCGACGGACTCAAGGGCGCCCGCGACCTGGAGGCCGTACGCCACGAGACGTTCTTCCCCCTGCTGCCCGTCGTCGTCCCCGCACCGGAGGAGACCCCCGGCCTGCTGGAGGCGGTCGTGCGGTTCGTCAACACCAACGAGTACGGGCTGCGCAACTCGCTGTGGACCGGCAGCCAAGAGGTCACCGACCGCTTCGTGGCCGGGGTACGCGGCGGCGGACTGCTGAAGGTCAACGACTCGCACATCGGGTTCCTGCCGGTCCTGCCCACCCACGGCGGCACGGGACTGACCGGCGGACCGGGCGGCGAGGCCAACTATCCGATGCTGCGCACCTCCCACCTCCAGGGCGTCAGCGTGGCACGAGACATACGTCCCCTCGACGCCGTCTTCGACGGCCAAGCAACGGAGGCACCGGCCTGATGCGCGCGATGGACACCGCACGCGCGGCGTGCGAGACCTACCTGCCAGGACTGGCCGAGGAGCTGGACGGCGTGCCCCTGGCCACCCTGGAGGCACCGGGCGGGCCCGGCCTCAAGGCCTTCCGCCGCGTCGGCGGACCGGGACTGCTCATCCCGGCGGACTACGGCGGCTCGGGCGCCGGAGCGCTGGACGCCGTGCGCGTCGTACGCGCCCTGGGCGCCCTCTCTCCCTCGCTCGGCGTCGCCGCGGCGATGCACAACTTCTCCGTGGCCTCCCTGGTCGCGCTGCTCACCTCCGACGAGGCGAGCGGCCTGGAGTGGATGCTGATCGAGGGCATCGCCCGCGACCGGCTCCTGGTGGCCTCCGGATTCGCCGAGGGCCGCACCGGCACCGGCATCCTGGACTCCTCGGTCACGGCCGTGCCCGTCGAGGGCGGCTTCCTGGTCAACGGGGCCAAGAAGCCGTGCAGCCTGACCCACTCCATGGACCTGCTGACCGCCGGAGTGGCGCTGCCCGCCCCCGACGGACGGGACGGCGTCGAACTGGGCGTGGCACTGGTACC
The DNA here is from genome assembly GCF_041028215.1 of Streptomyces flavofungini. Taxonomy (GTDB): domain Bacteria; phylum Actinomycetota; class Actinomycetes; order Streptomycetales; family Streptomycetaceae; genus Streptomyces; species Streptomyces flavofungini_B. The sequence continues at coordinate 1,102 of NZ_JASKYR010000731.1, read as the reverse complement.
GGCCACCTCACCCGGCATCACCCGTGAACCGTTCTGGGACGCACCCTTCCTCGCCGGGGCCGAGAGCGACGAGGTACGGCTGCGGGACGTCTTCGTACCGAAGGAGCTGATGCTGCGCCCCCAAGTGGAGCTCGGCACAGGCCTGGACACCCTGCAGACGACGGGCTTCGTCTGGTTCGAGCTGCTGGTCACCTCGGCCTACACGGGGGCCGTGACACGGCTCGCGAGGGCGGCGGTGGCGGGCGGGCGCGGCAGCGCCACCGACCGCGCGGCCCTGGTCACCGGTGTGGAGGCCGCCGCAGGGCTCGCCGAGAACGTCGCCCGCCGGATCGAGGAGGCCCCGGTGGGCAATAACGAGCTGGCCGCGTCCCTCGCCGCCCGCTACGCCGTCCAGGACCTCCTTGTGGACATCGCGGACCGCGCGGCGGAGATCCTCGGCGGTCTCGCGTTCGCCGCCACGCCCGACATCGGCACCCTGCTGGCGGTCAGCCGGGCGCTGGCCTTCCACCCGCCCTCCCGTACGGCCTGCGCGCAAGCCCTGCTCGACCACGCCGACGGCGCGCCGCTGAGGATCCGGTGAGCGGCTTCCAGGCGGCACCGCCGCCCGCCCACGACCTGCGCCGCACCGTCGCCGACGGATACAAGGCGCACCTGAGCCGGGGACGCGGCAAGCTGGGTGAGATGTTCGGCGGCCACGTCGAGGTCTCCTCGGCGGGATCGCGCGTCCGTACCTCCGACGGCCAGGAATTCCTCAACGCCGGCGGGTACGGCGTCTTCTTCACCGGTGCCTGCCACCCGCACGTGGTCGCCGCCGTCGAGCGGCAGCTGCGCACACTGCCGCTGGCCACCCGGCTGCTCCTCGAACCGTCCGCCGCCCGGGCCGCCGAGGCCCTCGCGGAGGTCTGCCCGGCGGGCCTCGAACGGGTGCACTTCACCGGCTCGGGCGCGGAGGCGGTGGAGACGGCACTGAAGATGGCGCGCGGCCTCGGTCACCGCCGGGTGATCGCGGCCCGCGGCGGCTACCACGGCAAGACCCTCGGTGCGCTGTCGGTCACCGGCAAGCCCCTGTACCAGGACCCCTTCCTGCCCCTGCTGCCCCTGG
>NZ_JASKYR010000730.1:0-4298 GCF_041028215.1 Streptomyces flavofungini | reverse complement strand
GCCTACGACCACGCCCGCCTCCCCGGCCGTGCAGGTGACCCCGCGTACGGCCGGGACCGACCGGCCCGAGGCCCTCGGCAGCGACACCGACCGCCTCGACGCGGAGGCCGTGCCGACCCCCTGACCCACCGGCGCCCGGCGACGCCGACATCCTGACCGAGGCGGCCGTGACAGGTCGCCGACTGCCCCGGGAGGAACTGACCTCRCGCCGCGCGCCGGGCGCGCGGGCCGCCGAGGCGGGGCTCGCCCGGCGGGCGCTCGTACGCGAACACCTCACCGCCMCCCGCCTCCACGGCCCGGCGACCGGCGACCACCTGCTCGCCGCGGTGGCGCAGGCCATCGACGCCTTCGCCGAGGGCCATGAGCGCGCCCGGTTCGGCCTCCGCCTCTCCCCCGCGCACGGTGGAGAGCCGACAGCGCGGCCGCTTCGGCGACCGCGACATCCTGCTCAGCACCAAGGACGGGCGCCTGGTGTGCGTCGCTCCCGCGCACCAGGAGGACGTCCTCGCCCACTTCGACAAGCCCGTGCTGCACGCCGCCGACGTGCTGATCCTCTGCTCGAAACGCTCCAGGCCCACTTCGCCGCGGGGTGCGTCACCGCGCAGGCGGCGCGGCGCCTCTCGCTGAGCGTCCGGGCGCACACCTGCCGCCTCGACCGGGTCCACACCCTCACCGGCTCCGGCCCGGCGGACCCCAGGGATTCCCGCGGAGGGGGCAGAGGGGGCCGACGGCTTCGTCCGGACGGAGCGGATGGCGCAACAGTAAAGGCAAGAGGGGAATCCCACCTCTTGCCACTCTTAATTTATAGCGCACAGGGGGGCTTGCGGCAAGGCCCCCACCGTCCCGCACAATCGCTGGTCTCACCCATTGTGACCTGCGAAAACGGGAGATCAGCTGAGTATGCCCCCACTGACCACCAGCGCCTTCGACCTCGCCGGCAGCCTCTCCGCCAAGGCCGACGCGCGGCTCATCGCCGACGACGAGCGGCACTTCGAGGCCATCGCGCGGAGCCTGGAGCAGGCGATCACCGAGCTGTCCGACCGCCTCGACGCCGAACGCAGGGCGCCAGGCGGTCTGGGCCGCGAGGCGCTGGAGCGGGACCTGGAGATCCACCGGCTGACCGGCCGTCTGCGGGCCCTGCGCCGCTTCGGGCTCGATCTGTGCCTCGGCCGGGTCGTCGGCGCGGACGGCTCCGAGCCCGTGTACATCGGGCGCCTCGGTCTCACCGACAGCACCGGCCGGCGGCTGCTGCTCGACTGGCGCTCCCCCGCGGCCGAGCCCTTCTTCGCCGCCACCCACGCCAGTCCGATGGGCCTCGCGAGCCGCCGCAGGTACCGCTGGACCGACGGCCGGATCAGTGACTACTGGGACGAGGTGTTCACCGCCGACGGCCTCGAAGGGCACGCCGCGCTCGACGACCAGTCCGCGTTCATCGCCAGCCTCGGCACCAACCGCTCACCCCGGATGCGGGACGTGCTGTCCACCATCCAGGCCGACCAGGACGCCATCGTCCGGGCGGATTCCCGCGGCGCCCTCGTCGTCGACGGCGGTCCCGGTACGGGCAAGACCGTCGTCGCCCTGCACCGCTCCGCCTATCTGCTCTACTCCGACCCCCGCCTCGCGGGGCACAGCCGCGGCGGTGTGCTGTTCGTCGGACCGCACCAGCCCTATCTCGCGTACGTCGAGGACGTCCTGCCCAGCCTCGGCGAGGAGGGCGTGCGCACCTGCACGCTGCGCGACCTGGTCGCCGAGGGGGCGGACGCGGCCGTCGAGAGCGACCCGGAGGCGGCCCGTCTGAAGTCGACCGTGGACATGGTCGGTGCCATCGAGAAGGCCGTCAGGTTCTACGAGGACCCGCCCGCCGAGGGCATGTCGGTCACGACACCCTGGTCCGACGTGTGGCTGAGCGCGGCCGACTGGGCCGAGGCGTTCGCGGCGGCGGAGCCCGGCACCCCGCACAACGAGGCGCGCGATGAGATCTGGGAGGAGCTGGTCACGATCCTCCTGGACAAGCACGACCTGGACGACGACCCCGACGACGAGGGGCCGGGCGAGTACGGAGCGGACGGATACGGGCCGGACGGATACGGGCCGGACGGGCACGGCGGCGGGGTCTCGGCCGACCTGCTGCGCAAGTCCTTCCTGCACAACCGGGAGCTGGTCGCGGCCCTCCACCGGGCGTGGCCGCTGCTCGAAGCGTCCGACCTCGTCGGAGACCTGTGGACGGTGCCCGCCTACCTGCGCATGTGCGCCCCCTGGCTGAGCCCCGAAGAGGCGGCGAAGCTGCGACGCGCGGACCCCGGCGCCTGGACGGTGTCGGACCTGCCGCTCCTGGACGCGGCACGGCAGCGCCTCGGCGACCCAAAGGCGGCCCTGCGCAAGCGGCGGCGTGCCGCCTCGGTCGCCGCCGAACGCGAGCGCATGGCGGGGGTCATCGACAACATGGTCGCCGCCGACGCCGACGGCGAGGGCGCGGTGACGATGCTGCGCGGCCGTGACCTCCAGGACAGCCTCGTCGACGAGGGCGCGCTGCCCGCCGCGGACCCCGAGCCCCTCGCGGGGCCGTTCGCGCACATCGTGGTGGACGAGGCGCAGGAACTGACCGACGCGGAGTGGCAGATGCTGCTGCTCCGCTGCCCGTCCCGGAGCTTCACCGTCGTCGGGGACCGCGCGCAGGCCCGGCACGGGTTCACCGAGTCCTGGCGGGAACGGCTCGGGCGGATCGGCGTCGACCGGGCCGAGGTGGCCTCCCTCAGCGTCAACTACCGTACGCCGGAGGAGGTCATGGCCGAGGCCGAGCCGGTCATCCGCGCCGCGCTCCCGGACGCCAACGTGCCCGCCTCCATCCGCAGCAGCGGCCTGCCCGTCGTCCACGGGTCGGTCGACGAGCTGGACGCGGTCCTCGGCGACTGGCTCGCCGCGCACCCGGACGGAACCGCCTGTGTCATCGGCGATCCCGGCTTCCGCGCCACCGCACGGGTGCGGTCGCTGACCCCGGATCTCGCGAAGGGGCTCGAGTTCGACCTGGTCGTGCTCGTCGACCCCGAGGCGTTCGGCGAGGGCGTCGAAGGGGCGGTCGACCGCTATGTCGCGATGACCCGGGCGACCCAGCGGCTCGTCGTCCTCACCCCTTCCTGACCGTCCTCACCCCTTCCTGACCGGCCTCTCCGCGTCCGTCTCCCCGGCCGTCCTGCGGTTTCTCAGGTCGGGTCGCCGAGGGCCGTCAGGCCCTCCAGGGCGGCCTGGCCGTCGCCGCAGCACACCCCGCACACCAGCCGGGGCCTTCCCGGTTCGCCGTCGACGTCGTACGCGAGGCGCTGCGCGGCCCCACGGGTGCGCAGGTCGAAGCCGCACCGGGCGCAGAGCAGGCCCATCAGGCCCGCCTGGCGCACCGTCCAGGTCGGCCACTCGGCGGCGAACGAGGACAGGCTCAGCATCGCCGGTCCCGTGGGGCGCGCCTCGCAGTAGGCGAAGGCGAAGCCCGGCGAGTCGGCGGGGAGTTCGTCGAGCAGTTGCTGGAGCGGCGGCACCCAGCGCACGAGTCTGGTCAGCTCGGGGAAGGGGACGCGGACCTCCTGTCCCGTGCGGCGGCCCGCCTCGCGCCCCCGGGGCGGGCGGAAGGCGACGACGACCTGGTGCGGCACCTTGAGGGTGTCCAGGTCCCGCGACAGCTCCGCGGCCGAGGTCTCCCACTCCCCGGCCGGGTGGTCGCGCCACATGGCGAGGCCTCCGCCGGTCAGAATGCTTGAGGTCCGTACGATCCCGCCGACGCGGCGCTGCGCCGCCTGCTCGTCGTCGGTCACCAGTCGAGCCATGGACTTGCCTCCTTCGTTGTGACGTCCACGTGGCCGAATGCCGTGCGAGGCCATCGCCCCGCACAGGAAGGAGGTCAAGTCGAGGGCGGGAGAACGCCCTGGGACCGCTCGGCCGTGGCCGCCGGTCGGAGAGTCCTGTTACGCCGCCGAACGCGCGCACCAGGAATCACCATCGCCTCCGGGGTCTGGGGAAGCCGGGCGTCGACCACGCCCACATCCACCATGTGTGCCCACGCCGACCGAAGGTCAGGCATGAATTCCGGTATGTCTTCAGTGGGTGGCCGAAGCCCGTCGGGTTGGTTTCACAGGGTGTGAGGGGCGGGGGCCCCCCCCCCCCCCCCCCCCCCCCCCCCCCCCCCCCCCCCCCCCCCCCCCCCCCCCCCCCCCCCCCCCCCCCCCCCCCCCCCCCCCCCCCCCCCCCCCCCCCCCCGTCTGGGGAAGCCGGGCGTCGACCACGCCCACATCCACCATGTGTGCCCACGC
>NZ_JASKYR010000073.1:0-17858 GCF_041028215.1 Streptomyces flavofungini | reverse complement strand
CCACTCGCGGCCGGCTCCCTACGGAGACCGCCTCACCGTCCACGCGCGCGTGGAGGGCGCCGGGCCGCGCCCGGCACCCGGGCTGCGGGTCAGGGGCAGAGCGGTGGAGGCGTACGACCGGCGGAGCGGCGGCGCCCGCTGGACGTACACGCGCGAGGGGCGCACCCCCGTCACCCTGCTCGCCGCCCCCGGGCACGCCTTCGCGCTCTGGAGCGACGGCCTGGTCACCGACACCGCGCGCGACGGACGTGCCGTGCGCTGGCACCGCGCCGTCCCCGCGAGCGCCGCCTGGCTGCGCACCCCGGCGGCCCGGGGCGGCGCCGGAGTGCTGCGGCCACTGGCCCCCGGCGCCCGCATGCTGGCGGTCGTCACCCCGCGGCGCATCACCGCCTACCGCGCCGTCGACGGGGACCTGCGCTGGGTGCTGSCCGCCCGCCCCGGCTGCGCCTTCGAGCCCGCCCGCGCGCTGCGGCGCGGCGGGGCCCTCCTGGTCGCCCAGCCCTGCACGGGACCGGCCGCCCCCTGGACCGCGCAGGTCATCGCGGTGGACGGCCTCGGCAGAATCGTTCCGGGCCGCACGCCCCTCGGCAACGGTGACCTGGGGCCCGGCGCACCCGGGGACGGCGGCGGCGGTCGCCCAGAAAACTAGTTGCGCTGGGCCGTTAGAATGGCTGCCATGGCAGCTCCTCTCCTCAGTTGGACGGCGTAGACACCGGTCCCGACCACCCGCAGTCGTCCCTCTCGCCGTCCACCCTGTTCAGGAGTACCCCCGTGATCACCGCTTCCGGCATCGAGCTGCGCGCCGGCGCCCGCATCCTCATCGAGAACGCCACCTTCCGCATCGCGAAGGGCGACCGCATCGGCCTCGTCGGCCGCAATGGGGCGGGCAAGACCACCCTCACCAAGTGCCTGGCGGGCGAGGGCACCCCCGCGGGCGGCACCATCGCGCGCTCCGGAGAGGTCGGGTACCTCCCGCAGGACCCCCGCACCGGCGACCTCGACGTGCTGGCCCGCGACCGCATCCTCTCCGCGCGCGGCCTGGACACCCTGATCCGCAAGATGCGCGAGAACGAACAGCGCATCGCGAACGGCACGGGCAACACCCGCGAGAAGGCCCTCAAGCAGTACGAGCGCCAGGAGACGGAGTTCCTCACCAAGGGCGGGTACGCCGCCGAGGCCGAGGCCGCCACCATCGCCGCCGCGCTCAACCTGCCCGACCGGGTGCTCGGCCAGCCCCTGCACACGCTCTCCGGCGGTCAGCGCCGCCGTATCGAGCTGGCCCGCATCCTCTTCTCGGACGCCGACACGCTCCTCCTTGACGAGCCGACCAACCACCTCGACGCCGACTCGATCGTCTGGCTGCGCGACTACCTGAAGACCTACCGCGGCGGCTTCATCGTGATCTCCCACGACGTCGACCTCGTCGAGACGGTCGTCAACAAGGTCTTCTACCTCGACGCCAACCGCTCCGCGATCGACGTCTACAACATGGGCTGGAAGCTCTACCAGCAGCAGCGCGAGTCCGACGAGAAGCGCCGTAAGCGCGAGCGGCAGAACGCCGAGAAGAAGGCCGCCGCCCTGCACTCGCAGGCCGACAAGATGCGCGCCAAGGCCACCAAGACCGTCGCCGCGCAGAACATGGCGCGCCGCGCGGACAAGCTCCTCGCGGGTCTGGAGGAGGTCCGCCAGAGCGACAAGGTCGCCAAGCTCCGCTTCCCCGAGCCCTCCCCGTGCGGCAAGACGCCGCTCATGGCCGAGGGCCTCTCGAAGTCGTACGGCTCGCTGGAGATCTTCACCGACGTCGACCTGGCCATCGACAAGGGCTCGCGCGTCGTCATCCTCGGGCTCAACGGCGCGGGCAAGACGACCCTGCTCCGGCTGCTCGGCGGCGCCGAGAAGCCCGACACCGGCCAGGTCATCGAGGGCCACGGCCTCAAGCTCGGCTACTACGCGCAGGAGCACGAGACCCTGGACCCCGAGCGCACGGTCCTGGAGAACATGCGCTCGGCCGCCCCCGACCTCGACCTCGTCGAGGTGCGCAAGACGCTCGGCTCGTTCCTCTTCTCCGGGGACGACGTCGACAAGCCCGCGGGGGTGCTCTCCGGCGGCGAGAAGACCCGGCTCGCGCTCGCGACCCTGGTCGTCTCCTCGGCCAACGTCCTCCTTCTGGACGAGCCCACCAACAACCTCGACCCGGCGAGCCGCGAGGAGATCCTCGGCGCCCTGCGCACCTACAAGGGCGCGGTCGTCCTCGTCACCCACGACGAGGGCGCGGTGGAGGCCCTCCAGCCGGAGCGGATCATCCTGCTCCCGGACGGCGTGGAGGACCTGTGGGGCCAGGACTACGCGGACCTGGTCGCCCTCGCCTGAGCCGCTCCGCTCGCCTCGCGGTGCGGCGGCGTCCACTCCGCGTGATCGAACCATTGATCCACTGCGTATGGATCATTCGGCCGATCCGTGATCCCTCATCTGTGTGAGCTGTCCTCGTACCGAGGTGTGTCCTACACGGATTTCGGCGCCGTGGCGTCGGATGCGGAATGTGCCTGTCCGGGACGCCGCTGACCTGCTCGTTCTCCCCGGAGCCAGTCCGTGTACGGGAAATCTATCGTGCGGAATCGTTAATTCCAGTCGTGGTGGACGCATCCGGAACCGCGAACCTCGTCGTACGGACCTTGCCGAATGGGTGGCCAGGAAGCCCATGAGGGGTGATCATGAGAGTCCAGAGCGCACTTCCCACGAGGAGGCACGGGTGGCCGAGACTCTGAAGAAGGGCAGCCGGGTGACCGGCGCCGCGCGCGACAAGCTCGCGGCAGACCTGAAGAAGAAGTACGACGGCGGTGCGAGCATCCGGGCACTGGCCGAAGAGACCGGTCGTTCGTACGGTTTCGTGCACCGGATGCTCAGCGAGTCCGGCGTCACGCTGCGGGGACGCGGCGGGGCGACGCGAGGCAAGAAGGCCGCCGCCGGCTGACAGCGGCGGCACGCTGTTCGTGGTCCTACGGTGGCCACCCGGTCGATCGTGTGATCGGCCGGGTGGTTACTGTGCAGTCACTTGACCGACGCTTCCACGCGTCCGGCCCGACTGCATGCCACCGGAGGCACCCATGGCTTCGACCGACAGCGAGCACGCACCGGTTCTCGACAAGGACGGCGTACGCCTCACCATCGACGAGGCCGTCGCCACGGTGACACTGACCAATCCGGCCAAACGTAACGCCCAATCTCCCGCGCTGTGGAGGGCGTTGGCCGAAGCCGGTCGGCTGCTGCCGGGCAGCGTCCGTGTCGTGGTGCTGCGCGGTGAGGGCAAGTCCTTCTCCGCGGGCCTCGACCGGCAGGCGTTCACGCCCGAGGGCTTCGACGGCGAGCCCTCCTTCATCGATCTGGCACGCGGCGACGACGGCGTCCTGGACGCCACCATCGCCGAGTACCAGGAGGCGTTCACCTGGTGGCGGCGGAGCGACATCGTGTCCATCGCCGCCGTCCAGGGGCATGCCATCGGCGCGGGCTTCCAGTTGGCGCTCGCCTGCGATCTGCGGATCGCGGCGGACGACGTGCAGTTCGCCATGCGCGAGACCAGCCTGGGCCTGGTCCCCGACCTCACCGGCACGCATCCGCTGGTGGGGCTCGTCGGCTACGCCCGCGCCCTGGAGATCTGCGCCACCGGACGCTTCGTCCACGCGGACGAGGCCGAGCGCGTCGGCCTCGCCAACCTCGTCGTGCCCGCGGACCAGCTTCTCCCGGCCGCCGGGGACCTGGCCGCCGCGCTCGTCGCCGCGCCCCGCGACGCCGTCATCGAGACCAAGGCGCTGCTCCAGGGCGCCACACACCGTGACTACGAGGAGCAGCGCGTTGCCGAGCGGGCCGCACAGGGCCGCAGGCTCCGCGACCTCGCGGGCCTCGGCGACTGACGTACCCCGGGCCGTCCCTATTCCACGGCGGTGATCAGCACCGCCACCGTGGGGTCGTCCGGCAGCGCCCCCGCCACCGCCGCGCGGACTGCGAGCGCCACGTCCAGCGGGCGGTGCCCGCCGCCTGTGGCGAGCTCCACGCGCGCGTGGCGGCGCGGCAGCGCGTGGGCCGCCGGGCGCTCCTCGATGTGCACGGCCGGGCCGAGCGCGCGGGTCAGCCTGAGCACCCCGGGCACGGCGAGCGCGGCCCGCGCCGCGTCGCTCCGGGCCCCGGCCACCGTCGCCCCGTCCTCGTCCGGCGGTACCTCCGCGGAGGACTCGGACGCCGTGTCCGCCCCTGCCCGCGCCTGGTCGAGCAGTGCCGTCACGCGCAGGTCCACCTCCGGTGCCACCAGGCCGAGGCCGCGCGCCGCCACCGAGAGCGCCGCGCGCAGCCGGTCCGCCGCCGCGGGCAGGGGCGCGTCCGCGGACGCCGCGAAGTCCGCCGTGATCCGCAGCGGTCCCGGCGGCAGCGCGCTCGGCGGTGGCGGCACGGCCGCCGTCCCCGCGTGCCCGGGGTCGGCCGGGGCGATGCGGAGCGTGCCGAGGCGTACGCCGGTGACGCCGCGCGCAGCCCGGCGCAGCACGCCGCCCGCCGCCGCCTCCGTCACCCAAGTGCCGTCTTCCGCGCCGCCGAGCGGCAGCACCCTGCCGAGCCCCAGCTGTCGGCGTACCGCCTGGGTCCAACCGTCACCCGTCATGGTTCCACCCTGCCGCATCCCCGGAGCGCTGCCGCGTAACCGGACTTAATGTGGCCGAAGAAAGCTAATCCCCTTGCGGAACGGACGGGACGGCGATGACCGACACGGGACAGCGGAAGACGTCTCAGACGTTGCAGAAGGACTCCCCGGGCGCGACACCTGCGAAGGAGCCGGCCGGCGGCGGTCTCGGCGGCGCCCCCGGCGGCCGTGGCAAGACCACCATCGCCGACGGGGTCGTCGAGAAGATCGCCGGGCTCGCCGCGCGTGACGTCGAGGGCGTGCACGCGATGGGCGGCGGCCTCGCGCGGACCTTCGGGGCCGTGCGCGACCGAGTGCCCGGCGGCTCCAAATCCGTCTCGCGCGGTGTGAAGGCCGAGGTGGGCGAGGTGCAGACCGCGCTCGACCTGGAGATCGTCGTCGAGTACGGCGTGTCGATCGCCGACGTCGCCCGTGACGTACGGGAGAACGTGGTCACCGCCGTGGAGCGCATGACCGGCCTTGAGGTCGTCGAGGTCAACATCGCCGTGAGCGATGTGAAGCTGCCCGACGAGGAGGACGACGAACCCGAGGGCCGCCTCCAGTAGGCCCGAAGGCCGCACGCACGAAAGACCGTCTCCTGAAGGAGCGCACGATGAGCATGGCCGTGATCGGCATGGTGGCAGGAATGGCGCTCGGCTTCGCCGGATACTTCGGCGGATTCGGGGCGTTCCTGCTGGTGGCCGCCTTGGGCGCGATCGGCTTCGTGGCCGGTCGGTTCCTTGAGGGGGACCTGGAACCCGGCGAGTTCTTCCGTACCCGCGGCGACCGGCGGCGGTGAGCGGTGGCGGCACAGGTCGCGGCCGGGGAGCGCGGCGCCACCCGGATCGCCGACCGGGTCGTCGCGAAGATCGCCGCGCAGGCGGCGCGTGAGGCCCTGCGGACGGTGCCGCCCGACGGCTCCCCGCCGCACGCCACCGTCGCCGTCAGCCACGGCGCCGCCCGCGTCCGCGTCAGCCTCGAACTGGACTACCCCTGCGACATCGGCGGGCGCTGCGGCGCGGTGCGTCGCCGTGTCGCCGAACGGGTAAGGGCGTTGGCGGGAATGGACGTGCCCGAAGTGGCGGTCCAGGTGGAGCGGCTGCACTCGGCGCGGGTCCGCGCCTCGGCACAGGGGAGGACACGATGAGGGAGGCCAAGGGGGACGACGGGACCCGGCCGCAGGGCGACGACGGCACGCGACCGCTGCCGGTCCCGGTCATCGAGGAGGCCCGGTCCGAGGGTGAGTTCGCCCAGTCGGCGTCCGCCGCCGACCACCGGCCGCGGCCCACGTTCGCCGACGGCGGCGACAAGGCGGGGCGGTTCTGGGCCCGGCGCCGGGTGCCCGCCGCACTCCTCGCCGTGCTGTTCCTCGCGGGTACCGGGCTGCTCCTGTACGACGTCGTCGCCGTACGGGCCGACCACCCGGCGATGCGCTGGCGGCGCGAGCTGGCCGGGGAGCTGGGGAAGCGCCCCCTGGACGACACCGCGGTGCTCGTCGGGGCCGGAGTGGCCGCAGCCCTCGGCCTCTGGCTGCTCGTGCTCGCCGCGACCCCCGGGCAGCGCGGGCTCCTGCCGATGCGGCGCACCCACTCCGACGTGCGCGCGGGCCTTGAGCGGACCGCGGCCGCCACGGTGCTGCGCGACCGCGCGATGGACGTGCCCGGCGTGCAGTCCGTGCGGGTCCGCATGAAGCGCTCCACGGTGCGGGTGCGGGCCGTCTCGCACTTCCGCGAACTCGACGACGTACGCGGCGATCTGGACACGACGCTCGCCGACGGCATCCACGGCCTCGGGCTCGCCAAGGCGCCCGGCCTCTCGGTCCATGTCGCCCGGCCCGGCGGGAAGGGGTGAGCGCCATGCTGCGCACGGTCAACCGCGTGCTCCTGGCCCTGGCAGGCCTCGTCCTGCTGGTCCTCGGCGGCTCCGTGCTCGCCGTGGGGCTCGGCGCGCCGCCGCCCTCCTGGTGGATGCACGACGGGCGGCACGACGTCCTGCTCAGCGCCGCCGACCGGACGCGCTGGCGGGACGCCGGATGGTTCTGGCCGGTGGTCATCGGCGTCCTCGCGCTGCTCGTCCTGCTCACCCTGTGGTGGCTCTCCGCGCAGCTGCGCAGGCGCCGCCTCACGGAGGTCCTGGTGGAGACCGGCGACGGCGAGGGCGCCCTGCTGCGCGGGCGCGCCATGGAGAGCGTCCTGGCCGGTGAGGCGGAGACCCAGGACGGCGTCGAGCGGGCCCGGGTCACGCTGGCCGGACGGCGCTCCGCGCCGCGGGCGCGCGCGGAGCTCGCCCTGCAACCCCACGCCGCGCCCGCCGACGCCCTGCACCGCTTCTCCGCCGAGGCCCTGGCCCGCGCCCGTGACTCGGCGGGCCTCGCGAGCCTGCCCGCCACGGTCCGGCTGCGCGGCGTCAGGCACCGCGCCGAGCGCGTGAGCTGAGGCCCGCGCCGTCCGGGGGCCCTCAGAAACCGCTGCGGGACCCGCCGTCCACCGGCACCATGACCCCTGTCAGATACGAGGCGGCGGGCGAGAGCAGGAACGCGGCCGTGCGGCCGAACTCGTCCGGGGTGCCGTAGCGGCGCAGCGGGATGCTCGCCTCGTTGGCGGCGCGGGTGGCCTCCGGGTCCGGGGAGAGGCCGTCGAGCTGGCGCATGCGGTCGGTGCCGATGCGGCCGGGGAGCACACCGACGACGCGGATGCCGCGCGGCCCCAGCTCGTCCGCCAGGGACTTGGCGAACCCGGCGAGGCCAGGACGCAGGCCGTTGGAGATCGTCAGGCCCGCGATCGGCTCGTACACCGAACCGGAGAGCACGAAGCCGATGACGCCGCCCTCGCCCAGTTCGGCGGCGGCGGCGCGGGCGAGCCGCACCGCACCGAGGAAGACCGATTCGAAGGCGGCCCGCCACTGCTCGTCGGTGTTGTCGGCGACGAAGCCGGGCGCGGGCCCGCCGACGCTGATCAGTACGCCGTCGAAGCCGCCGAAGTGCTCGCGGGCGGCGGCGATCAGGCGGTCCGCGACGGCCGGGTCGGCGTTGTCGGCGGCGACGCCCACCGCGTTCTCGCCCAGTTCGGCGGCGGCTTCGGCGACGGTCTTCGCGTCGCGCCCGGTGATGACGACCTTCGCGCCGTCGGCGACGAGCCTGCTCGCGGTGGCGTTGCCGAGGCCGCGGGTGGCGCCGGTGACGACGTAGACACGGTTTTCCAGTCCAAGATCCATGCGCCTAGTCTCCCGTGTCCGTCCCGTAGAGCGCGAGGGCGGTGTTGACCAGGCCGATGTGGCTGAACGCCTGCGGGAAGTTGCCGAGCTGACGGCCGTTGACCGGGTCGTACTCCTCGGCGAGGAGCCCCACGTCGTTGCAGAGTCCCGCCAGGCGCTCGAACAGGGCGCACGCCTCCTCGGTGCGGCCCGTCATGTGCAGCGCGTCCGCCAGCCAGAAGGAGCAGACGAGGAAGGTGCCCTCCTCGCCGGGCAGGCCGTCGACCCGGTTCCCCGCCGAGGAGTACCGCAGCATCAGGCCGTGGTGGTCCAGCTCGGCGCGGACCGCTTCGACCGTGCCGACGACCCGCGGATCGTCCGGCGGCAGGAAGCCCGTACGGGGGATGAGCAGCAGGGAGGCGTCCAGTTCCGCGGAGCCGTAGTACTGGGTGAAGGTGTTGCGCTCGGCGTCGTAGCCGCGCTCGCAGACCTCCTGGTGGACCTCGTCGCGCAGCTTGCGCCAGCACTCGACGTCGCCGCGGAGCTCGGGGTGCTCCTCCAGGGTGCGCACCGCCCGGTCGGCGGCGACCCACACCATCACCTTGGAGTGCACGAAGTGCCGCTCGGGGCCGCGCATCTCCCACAGGCCCTTGTCCGGCTCGCGCCACTTCCCGCGCAGGAACTCAAGGAGCTGGAGCTGGAGGTTCCACGCGTGCGGGCGGCTGTGCAGGCCCGCGCGGCGCGCGAGGTACAGGGAGTCGACGACCTCGCCGTACACGTCGAGCTGGAGCTGGCTCACGGCGTCGTTGCCGACGTGCACCGGGCTCGACCCCTCGTACCCGGGCAGCCAGGGGATCTCGTACTCGGGGAGCCGGCGCTCACCGGCGAGCCCGTACACGATCTGGAGGTCGTCGGCGTTGCCCGCGACCGCGCGCAGCAGCCAGTCGCGCCAGGCCTCGGCCTCCTCCAGGTACCCGGCCGCGACCAGGGCGTTCAGGGTGAGGGTGGAGTCGCGCAGCCAGCAGAAGCGGTAGTCCCAGTTGCGGACGCCGCCGATCTCCTCGGGCAGGGAGGTGGTGGGGGCGGCCACGATGCCGCCGGTCGGGGCGTAGGTGAGGGCCTTGAGGGTGATGAGGGAGCGGACGACCGTCTCGCGCAGCGGTCCCTCGTAGTTGCAGCGGGCGGTCCAGGCGCGCCAGTCCGCGAGGCTCTCCTCCAGCGCCTCGTACGGGTCGAGCAGGGACGGGCGCGGCTCGTGGGAGGGGTGCCAGGTGAGGACGAACGCCACCTTCTCCCCCTCCTCGACGGTGAACTCGGAGTGGGTGCCGTAGGCGTGGCCCCAGGTGTGCACGGCGGGCTCGCTGCGCAGCCAGACCGAGTCCGGGCCCGCGACGGCGACGCGGTGCCCGTCGACCTTGCGCACCCACGGCACGACCGAGCCGTAGTCGAAGCGGAGCCGGAGCGTGCTGCGGATGGTCACGCTGCCCTTGAGGCCCTCGACGATGCGGACGACGTCGGGGGCGCGGTCGCGCTGCGGCATGAAGTCGGTGACGCGGACCGAGCCGTCCTCGGTGTCCCACTCCGTGTCCAGGACGAGGGAGTCGGGCCGGTAGGCACGGCGGGTGCAGGCGCCCTCGTTGGCCGGGGCGATGCGCCAGTGGCCGTTCTCCTCGTCGCCGAGCAGCGCGGCGAAGCACGCGGCGGAGTCGAAGCGGGGCAGGCACAGCCAGTCGAGCGAGCCGTCACTGGCGATGAGGGCGGCGGTCTGATGGTCGCCGATGAGCGCGAGGTCTTCGATGGGGCGAGGCACGAAGAACGCGTTCCCGCGTGGGGGCCCCGCCAATCGGTGAGCCTGCCGAAACGTGGCTGACCTGGGGTTATCGGGTAATGGGAGGCTGCTTCCGCCGGTGCGCCGGTCAGACGGTGCGCCGGTCGGACGGTCCGCCGGTCAGACGGCCGCGGGCGCCGTCTCCTCGGCGGTGGCCGCCGCGGCGGCGGCGCGGTCGCGGCGCTCCCTGCGGACCAGGACGACCCAGCCCACCGGGACGCCCGCGGCGAACAGCCACCACTGCACCGCGTAGGCCATGTGCGGTCCGATGCCGCTGTGGTCGGGCTCGCCGATCGGTTCGGGGGTGCCGCCCACGGGCTCGGGGGAGGTCTGCTCGACGTATCCGCCGAGGACCTCCTTGCCGAGGGTGTGGGCCATCTGCCCGCTGCTGATCAGCATGATCTGGCGGTCGGGCAGCCCGCGGATGTCCTTGATGCCGCTCTCCGCGGACGTCTCGTCGGCCATGAGGCGGCCGGTGACGACCGTATGGCCCCGGGGCGGCGCGGGAACTTCGGGGAAGGCGGTCTGCGGTCCGTCGGCCGGGATCCAGCCGCGGTTGACCAGGAGGACCTTGCCGCCGTCGAGGACGAAGGGGGTCAGGACGTGGAAGCCGACCTTGTCGTCGGAGTTCGTGCGGCGCCGCACGACGACCTCGTGCTCCGTGTCGAACCTGCCCTCGGCGCTCACCCTGCGGTACAGGTCCGCCCTCGGCACCTCGTGCCCGGGGGAGGTGAGCGACGCGGCCGGGACCGGGTCGGCGGCCAGCGCCCTGGAGATCCGCTCGTTCTGCGCGACACGGTGCTCGTGCCGGTGCAACTGCCAGAAGCCCAGCTCGACCATCACGGGGATGAGAACGAGGGCGATGAGGGTGAGGATCACCCACTGCCGGGACAACAGGAAGCGGTACACCCCACGACCGTACAACTCGGTCATGGGGTGTCCGGCGGTGGGGTCGGGGTGAGCGCCGCCCCCGGGCGGGGCGGAGCCGGGTCAGACCTTGTCGATGATGCCCACCCGGCCCTCCGCGCGCGAGCAGTGGGCGCCGCAGTACCAGTGCCCGTCGACCTCCACGCCCTGGCCGATGATGCGGCACCGGCAGTGCTCGCAGATGGGCGCCATGCGGTGGATGGCGCAGGAGAAGCAGTCGAAGACGTGCACCGCGCCCTGCGCGTGCACCTCGAAGGACATGCCGTAGTCGTTTCCGCAGACCTCGCAACGTGCCATGCGCCACAGGGTGGGACGCGGCGGCGGTGCGGGGCGAGCCGTCGGCGGGCGAGTCGTGCGCAATCACCCGTCTGACGGTCACCTCTCCGTCTGACGGTCACCTCTCCGTCCGACGGTCACCTCTCCGTCGCGGGCGGGGTCATCCCCCGGTCGCGGGCGCCACGTCCTGGAGGAGCTGGCCGAAGGCGGCCTCGTCGATCACGGGCGTGCCGAACGAGCGCGCCTTGACGGTCTTGGAGGTGCCGGAGTCCGGGTCGTTCGTGACGAGCAGGCTGGTGAGGCGCGACACGCTGGTGGCGATGTGCAGACCCGCCTCGACCGCCCGGTCCTCCAGGAGGTCGCGCTCGACGGAGGTGTCCCCGGAGAACGCCACCCGCATGCCCTGCTTGAGTGGTTTGCCCGTTTCGTAACGGCCCGGATTCGGGTACGGGCACGGCGGCCGCTTGCGCGAGGGCCGCCAACTCGTCGGCCGGTACGCGGCGGAGGGCGCGGAGCCGGTGGACTGGCGCACCACCCGGGGCGGCCCGTCGGACCACTCGGTGAGCGGACGGCACTCCAGGAGCGGCAGCCGGACATTGCCGCCCGCGGCCGCGAGCAGGCTCGGGCGGAACGCCTCGGCGAGCACCCGGGCGTCGTCCAGCGCGTTGTGCGCGTGGCGCTGCTCGACGCCGAAGTGCGCGGCCAGGGACTCCAGCTTGTGGTTGGGCAGCGGCAGCGCGAGCTCCTTGGAGAGCGCGATGGTGCACAGCCGCTGCCGGACGGGGGCGGTGACCTGCGCGCGTGCGTACTCCCTGGCGATCATCGACCAGTCGAAGACGGCGTTGTGGGCGACCAGGACGCGGCCGTCGAGGCGGCTCGCGAACTCCTCGGCGATGTCCTTGAACAGCGGCGCGTCCGCGAGCACCTCGGTGGTGAGGCCGTGGATCCAGACGGGTCCGGGATCGCGCTGGGGGTTGACCAGGGTGTACCAGTGGTCCTCGATGTCGCCCCGGGCGCCGACGCGGTAGACGGCGGCCGAGACTATGCGGTCGTCGCGGGCCAGGCCGGTGGTCTCGACGTCGACGACCGCGTACCCCGTTGGATACGCGGCCGGCCAGGGGGCGGCGGACGCTGCGGTCGTCTGGTCTTCGAGCATGGTCCATGAGGATACGGGCCGCGACTGACAGTCAGCTCCCCGGTCCCACAAGCCCGGTCACCAGAGCCTTGACGGACAGGGTGAAGAGCGACTCCGCGTCGAGCGGCGCGGCCAGCGCGCGGGCGAGCGCGCCGTCCCGCTCCGCCGCCTGAGCCGTCCACAGCTCCGCCTCGCCGGGGCGCTGGACGGGGGCGCGTTCACGGGCGCGCTCGACCAGGACATGGCCCACGACATGAACCTGGACGGCGCGCACGGCGTCGGCGGCACGGGCGCCGCGCAGCCCCGCCTCATGCACCTCGTGCACCAGGGCCCGTTGGGCGGGCAGGAACATCCGTTCGGTCAGCCCGCGTTCATGCACCAGCGCGACCAGATGCGGATGGTCGCGCAGCAGCCCGCGCAGCGCGCGGGCCACCGAGACGATGCGGCCCGCGGGCGTGCGGCCGGTGGGGCGGATCTCGCCGAGGTCGGCCAGCGTGCGCTCGACCAGGGCGTCCAGGAGCGACTCGCGGTTGCCCACGTGCCAGTAGATCGAGGTGACGGCGGTGCCGAGCTCGGCGGCGAGGCCGCGCATCGTCAGGGCCCGCGGGCCGTGCCGCTTCACCAGGTCCTCGGCGGCGTCGAGCACATCGCCCCGGTTCAGCGTGCGCGTCTCTTTACCCTTCACGGCTCCTGTTGTAACTGTGTTACAGACCCACCGCAAGCCACTCCGGCCGACCGCACGGGCCGGGCCCCGCACGTGACGGCCGCGGACCGGAGTCCGCGCTGACGAAGGGTGGTACGACATGCCACGCGTACGGTACGGAGCGCGCGACGAGGCCGGGATCGCCGCCGCGCGCACCGCGAGCGCGAAGCTCCCGGACATCTGGTCCACGGGCGTGGTGGCCGTCTGGGAGAGCGATCCGGACGCGGTCGCGGCCGTGCTGCCGCCGCCTCTGAAGCCCACCGGGCAGCCACTCGTACGGGCGAACATCAGCAAGGTGGACCTGCCCGGCTATCCGCTCGGCGCGGGCTCCGTGGCCGTCGCCGCCGAGCACGGGGGAGTGCGCGGCTGGTATCCGCTGGTGATGCCGATGACCCATGAGCGCGCGCTGACCGGCGGGCGCGAGGTCTTCGGGGAGCCGAAGAAGCTCGGCGAGGTGGAGGTCGAGCGCGAGGGCCTCGTCGTGCGCGCCTCGCTGGCCCGGCACGGCATCGCCTTCGTGGAGGTGCGCGGCGCGGTCAGCGGCGCCCTGCCACTCCCCGGACCGGCCGTGAGGACCGACTTCTACTTCAAGTTCCTGCCCGCGGTGGACGGTTCGGGCTTCGACGCCGACCCGGTGCTCGTGCACTGCGTGCGCAACGAGAAGGTCCGCAAGCTGGAGGGTGTCACCGGGGACGTCGTGCTGCGCGAGTCGGTGTACGACCCCGTGGCCGACCTCCCCGTGCGTGCCGTCGTCAAGATCACCATCGGCGAGAAGACCACCGACCAGCGGGGCCGCGTCGTCGAGCGCGTCGACGCCCAGGCCCTGCTGCCCTACATCCACCAGCGCTACGACGACCCCGCCCAGATCCTCGACGGCCCGCCCGAGGGGAGCGTCTGAGATGGAACTGCGTGCGGGACAGGTCGCGGTGGTGACGGGCGCCGCGAGCGGCATCGGCCTCGCCATGGCCCGCCGGTTCTCGGCGGACGGGCTCAAGGTCGTCCTCGCCGACGTCGAGCGGAGCGCGCTGGAGAAGGCCGCCGCGAGCCTGCGCGAGGACGGCGCGGAGGTGCACGCGCGCGTGACCGACGTCGGGCGGCGCGAGGAGGTCATGGCCCTGGCCGAGGAGGCGTACGACAGGTTCGGCGCCGTCCATCTGCTCTGCAACAACGCGGGGGTCGGCTCCGGCGCCGAGGGCCGCATGTGGGAGCACGAGCCGAACGACTGGAAGTGGGCCTTCGAGGTCAACGTCTGGGGCGTCTTCCACGGCATCCAGGCCTTCGTGCCGCGCATGCTCGCGGGCGGCGAGCCGGGCCACGTCGTCAACACCTCCTCCGGCGACGGCGGCATCGCGCCGCTGCCCACCGCCTCCGTGTACGCGGTCACCAAGGCCGCCGTGGTGACGATGACCGAGTCGCTGTACGCCCACCTGAAGGCGGAACACGCGCGCGTGGGCGCCTCCGTGCTCTTCCCCGGACCGCACATGCTGCGCACCGGCCTGTGGGAGTCGCACCGCAACCGGCCCGACCGCTACGCCAAGACCCGGCCGCGCAGGACCCCGTACCGCACCATCGCCCAGTTCGAGGCCGCCATGCGGGACGCGGGCGAGGAGGTGGCGTTCACGCCCGTCGAGGAGGTCGCCGACTTCGTCGCCGAGGGCGTCGCGGCCGGGCGCTTCTGGCTGCTTCCGGCGAGCGAGCACAGCGACCGGCAGATCAGAGCGCGGTCGCGGTCGATGCTCGACCGCGCCGACCCCGCGTACCTGGAGAACTTCATCCTGGACTGACCGGCCCGAAGGGAGCGCCCCGATGAGCGCCCAGGACCCGTACCTGATCATCTCCTCCGACTGCCACGCCGGACTTCCCACCGAGGAGTACCGGCCCTATCTCGACAGCCGCTTCCACCGCGCCTTCGACGGCTTCCTGGGCGAGCGCGACGCCCGCCGCGAGGAGGCGACCCGGCTCGGCATCCGCAACGACGCGTTCGCCGCCCGGTGGTTCAAGGACAACGAGGAGGGGCTGCGCGGCGGCTGGGACACCGCGCAGCGCCTGAAGGAGCTGGACGGCGACGGGGTCGCCGCCGAGGTCGTCTTCCCCGACGCGGACGCCGTGGACAGCGGGACCGCCGCGCCCTTCGGCGTGGGCCTCGGGCTCTCCGGCGACCAGGCCCCCGAACTCGGCATGGCGGGTGCCCGGGCGCACAACCGCTGGCTCGCCGACTTCGTGTCCGAGCACCCCGAACGGCACTGCGGCGTCGCCCTGCTCCCCGTCACCGGCGACGTCGACCGCGTCGTGGCCGAGATCCACCGGGCCAAAGAGTCCGGGCTCGGGGCGCTGATGATCCCCTCCATGTGGGTCGACAAGGCGCCCTACCACGACCGGCGTTACGACCCCGTGTGGGCGGCGGCGGCCGCGTGCGCGATGCCCGTGGTCACCCACTCCGGAGCGGCGCCCCGCCACGAGTACGGCGACCATCTCGGGATCTACGTCTCCGAAGTGACCTGGTGGCCCGCGCGGCCCCTGTGGTTCATGCTCTGGTCGGGTGTCTTCGAGCGCCATCCCGGCCTGAGGTTCGGCGTCGCCGAGTCGGGCTGCTGGTGGCTGCCGAACCTGCTGTGGTTCATGGACCGCCTCTACCTGGGGGCGCACGGCGGCAAGAAGCTCTCCCCGTTCTCGGAGCTCAAGCGGCCCCCGCACGAGTACCTCGACCGGCAGATCTTCGTCTGCGCCACCAACACCAAGCGGCGCGAGCTCGCCCAGCGGTACGAGATCGGCGTCGACAACATCCTCTGGGGCAGCGACTTCCCGCACCCCGAGGGCACCTGGCCCGACACGCGCGCGTGGCTGCGGAAGACCTTCCACGACATCCCCGTGGCCGAGACCCGGCGCATGCTCGGCCTCGCCGCCGCCGAGGTCTTCGGCTTCGACACCGCAAGGCTCGCGCCGCTGGCCGCCCGTATCGGCCCCACCCCCGCCGACCTCGGCCAGGACCCCGGCCAGCGGGCGGTCGAGGCCTCCTGGGCGCGCTCGCGCGAGGTCGGCCGCCACTGGCTGACCGGCCACGACTTCCCGGCCCTCGGAGCGGACGCATGAGCGGAGACCGCTACACCGTCATCTCGGCCGACTGCCACGCCGGAGCCGACCTGCTCGACTACCGGCCCTACCTGGAGGCCCGGCACCACGACGCCTTCGACGACTGGGCGGCCACCTACGTCAACCCCTACGAGGACCTCCTCGCCGACACCGCCGACCGCAACTGGAACTCCGGCCGCCGCCTCGCCGAACTGGAGGCGGACGGCATCGTCGCCGAGGTCGTCTTCCCCAACACCATCCCGCCCTTCTTCCCCTCCGCGTCACTGATGGCTCCGGCCCCCACGCGCGAGGAGTTCGAGCGGCGC
This sequence comes from Streptomyces flavofungini, assembly GCF_041028215.1. GTDB lineage: Bacteria > Actinomycetota > Actinomycetes > Streptomycetales > Streptomycetaceae > Streptomyces > Streptomyces flavofungini_B. The sequence goes on along the minus strand of NZ_JASKYR010000073.1, from coordinate 1,736 downwards.
TGGGCGGGGCTGCGCGCCCACAACCGGTGGCTCGCCGACTTCTGCGCCGCCGCGCCGGGCCGCAGGGCGGGCGTCTTCCAGATCCTGCTCAACGACGTGGAGGAGGCGGTCAGGGAGATCCGCCGGTGCGCGGCGGCGGGCCTCACGGGCGGCGTCATGCTGCCCGGCACACCGCCGGGCTCGGGACTGCCGGAGCTGTACTCGGCCGCGTACGACCCGATCTGGGACGCCTGCGCGGAACTCGGCGTCCCGGTCAACCACCACGCGGGCTCGGCGTCGCCACCGCTCGGCGACGAACCGGCCGCGCGCGCGGTGTTCATGGTCGAGACGACGTGGTTCTCGCACCGGGCGCTGTGGCACCTGGTCTTCGGCGGCGCCTTCCGCCGCCACCCGGAGCTGCGGCTCGTCCTCACCGAACAGGGCTCCGGCTGGATACCGGGCGTCCTGGACATGCTGGACTACTACCACGCCCGGCTCGTCGCCGCGGCGGCGCGGAGGTCCGGCGCCGGGACGGCCGAGTCGAAGTTCGGCGCGGGCCTCGCCGAGTCGATGGGCAAGGGGCCCTCCGAGGTCTGGCGCGACAACTGCTTCGTGGGCGCCAGCTTCATGCGCCCGCACGAGGCGGCCCTGCGCGACCGCATCGGCCTCGACAAGATCATGTGGGGCAGCGACTACCCGCACGACGAGGGCACCCACCCCTACTCCCGCGAGGGCCTGCGCTTCAGTTACGCGGGTCTGCCCCGGGACGAGATCGCGGCCATGGTCGGCGGGAACGCCGCCCGCGTCTACGGCTTCGACCTGGCGGCGCTCGGCCGCGTCGCCGCCCGCGTGGGCCCCACCGTCGCGGAACTGGCCGAACCCCTCAAGGAGCCCCCGGCCGACGCCACGAGCCCGGTCTTCGCGACGGGAGGGTCGGTACGCGTCTGGTGAGCCGGTACGCGGCCGGTGGGACCGGCGGCGGACGGGGACGGCGTCTGCGGCCGGAGTCACTGTCGGTGCCCTGTGGGATCCTGGCCCGTGTTGCGCTCGAAAGGGGAGACGCGGGCCATGGGGGACAGCAAGCAGGCGCTGATCGTCGCGGTGCCGAGGTATGAACTGGAGGAGGAGTTCCCGGATCTGACGGCCGCGGTGGACCGGGACGCGGAGCTGATCGGCGCCGCCCTGCGCTCCTCCGGGTACAGCGTCGAGGTCCTCGGACTCGCGCCCGACAAGCCCGCCCAGCGCTCCCGCGTCCGCAGCGCCGTCAGCCGGATCTGCTGCACCGCGCCGGAGGACGGGACGGTCCTCGTCCACTTCACCGGGCACGGTCTCTCCGTCGGCGGCGCCGACCATCTCGTGCCCTCCGACGCCCAGTTGAGCTGGGCCGCCGACCCGCCCGAGGTCGCGCTCGACAGCCTCATCGACCTGGACCTGGCCTCGCTGCTCCAGGGCTGCCGGGCCGGGACGGTGCTGCTCACCGTCGACGCCTGCCGCGACCCCGCCGACCCGGACGGCGGCTCGCACGGCGGCCGGGCCACCGTCTTCCCCGCGGGGCACGACCGCGTCGCCGTCCTCTTCGGCTGCGGCCCGGGGCAGACCTGCGGCTCCGACGACGAGGCCGGCAGCCACTTCACGCGCGCGCTCGCCGAGGCCCTGGACGCCGACACCTCGCCGCGCACCGTCGCGGAAGTCATMGAGTACACCACGGCCCGCACCGCCGAGCTGGCCCGCGCCGCCCGGCACCAGCAGACCCCCAC
>NZ_JASKYR010000729.1:0-3275 GCF_041028215.1 Streptomyces flavofungini | reverse complement strand
GGGTGCCGCCACTCCCGCGCGATGTCAGCGAYCACTGCGATCGCCTCCGGGTCGGAGGACCCCGCCGAGGCCAGCACGACCCCGGTCGAGGACTTGTCGGCGGGGTCGAGCCCCGCCTCGTACAGCCGCTGTTCCAGGGCGGCGATCAGCAGCGGGGAGGGGCCGAGGACCGCCGCCGTRCSSATCCGCAGGGCCGCGGGGATGTCGGCCTTGGCGTGGAAGGCGCGCGTCAGGAGCAGCGGGAGCGCGACGACATCGCGCACGCCCTCGGCGGCCAGCCGTTCCAGGACGCCGGGGACCGTGGCCGCGTCGAAGTCGAGGAAGGCGGTCTCCACCCGGAGCCCCGGGCGCAGCGAACGCACCTGGCGCACCAGCGCCCGCACGGTCTCGGCGTGCCGCGGGTCGCGGCTGCCGTGGGCGATGACGAGGAGCACGGGACGGTGCATGAGGGGCGTGTCCTGCCCGGGGCGGGCGGAGTGTGTGTCGTACATGGTGGGTCAGCTCTTCACGAGGAGGCCGCGACCGCGCAGGACCCGCCGCTCCAGCGGACTGAAGATCAGCAGGTCGATGGCGATGCCGACGATGAGGATGAGCAGGATGGCCATGAAGATCATGGGCATGGAGCTGGCGTTGCGGCCGTTCTCCAGGAGCTGGCCGAGGCCGATGCCCAGCTCGGGTGAGGAGGCGATGATCTCGGCGGCCATCAGGGAGCGCCAGGAGAACGCCCAGCCCTGCTTGAGCCCCGCGAGATAGCCGGGCAGCGCGGCGGGCAGCACGATGTGCCAGGTGTGCCGCAGTCCCGTCGCACCGAGCGTGCGGCCCGCGCGCAGATACAGCGGGGGCACCTGGTCGACGCCGGAGACCAGGCCGTTGGCGATGGAGGGCACGGCGCCGAGCAGGATCACCGCGTACATCATGCTGTTCTCCAGGCCCAGCCAGAGCACGGCGGGCGGCACCCACGCCACCGAGGGCAGCGACTGGAGGCCGGAGAGGATCGGGCCGATGGCCGCCCTGATGAAGCGCACCCTGGCCACGATCAGGCCGAGCGGCGTGCCGATCACGAGGGCGAGCAGGAAGCCGAGGAGACCGCGTGAGACGGAGGTCCAGATGTAGTCCAGGAGCGTGCCCTGGAGCCAGGCCTCGTGGACCTCGTCCCAGACGGCGGACGGCGCGGGCAGCTTGCCCGGATCATCCACGATCCTGAAGGAGACCAGGGCCTGCCAGACCACGAGGACCAGCAGCACCGCGGAGAGCGGCGGCAGCACCTTCTGTACGAGGACCTGGCGGACCGGGGTGCGGGTGGGGCCCGCGTGGGACTCCAGGGCGTCGAGCCCGGCCTCCAGTCCGGCGAGGTCCTGGCCGCTGTCCCGCCGGGCCTTGTCGGCCTCGACCTCGTCGACCGGAGCGTCAGTCCTTGCCATGGCGGCGGATCTCCCCACGCAGTTGTTCGGTGATCTCAAGGGAGAGCTCCGCGACGGCGGAGTCCTCGATGCGGCGCGGGTGCGGGATGCCGACCCGCCACTCGTGCGCCACCCGGCCGGGACGCGACGAGAGGAGCACGACGCGCTGGGCGAGGCGCACGGCCTCGCGGACGTTGTGCGTGACGAAGAGGACGGAGACGTTCGTCTCGCGCCAGACGCGGGTCAGCTCGTCGTGCAGCACGTCGCGGGTGATGGCGTCCAGGGCCGCGAACGGCTCGTCCATCAGCAGGAGCTTGCTGTCCTGGGCGAGCGCGCGGGCCAGGGCCACGCGCTGGCGCATGCCGCCGGACAGCTCGTGCACCCGCTTGCCGTGGGCCCCGTCGAGCCGGACGAGTTCGAGCAGCTCCTGGGCGCGCGGGCGGCGCTCCGCCTTCGGCACACCGCGCAGCTTCAGGGCGAGTTCGATGTTCTTGCCCGCGGTCAGCCACGGGAAGAGGGCGTGCTCCTGGAACATCAGGGCCGGGCGGCCGTCGGTCGTGATGGCCCCGGCCGAGGGCTTGTCGAGCCCGGCCACGAGATTGAGCAGCGTCGACTTTCCGCAGCCCGAGGCGCCGAGCAGCGTCACGAACTCGCCGGGCGCGACATCGAGGGTGATGTCGTCCAGGACGAGCTGGGGGCCCGCGGGGCCGCCGAAGCTCTTGGACACGTGCTCGATGCGGGCGGCGTGCGCGGTCGCGGTGCCGGTGTCCTCCGCGGCCTTGGCGAGGGTGGTAGCCATGGTCGTCACCTCCAGGGAATCCAGGGAACTGGTCGTCTTCGGTGCTACTGGGCGCCGAGACCGGCGTCGTCGACCGGGGACCCACCCGCGGCCTTGAGGACCTTGTTCAGCGGACCGAGGTCGTAGATGCCCTTGAGGTCGGGCTTTTCGAGCAGGCCCGCCTCGACCGCGTGGTCCGCCTCGGCGTCGAGCGTGGCGGCCAGCGGATCGTCGGTGGCGCGGATGGACTTCCACGCCGGGTCGAGCACCTCGGCGGGCAGGGCCTTGCCGGAGTCCGCCTTGAGCTGGGCGTTGGCCGCGGCCTTGGCCTTCTCCGGGTGCTCCTTGATGAAGGCGTTGGTCTTCACCGAGCCGCGCAGGACGGCCTCGACGACCTTCGGGTGCTCCTTGAGGAACTTCTGCGACACGATGAGGTTGGTGATCACGAACTTCTTGCCGGGCCACAGGTCGGCCTCGTCGAGGAGGACCTTGCCGCCCTCGGCGACCAGCTTGGACGCCGTCGGCTCGGGCACCCAGGCGCCGTCGACGGAGCCGGACGTGTAGGCGTCCGGGGTGATCTTGTTGTCCGTACGGACCACGGAGACGTCGCCCTTGCCGCTCTGCGCGTCGACCTTCCAGCCCTGCTCCGCCGCCCAGTTGAGGAAGGCCACGTCCTGGGTGTTGCCGAGCTGCGGAGTGGCGATCTTCTTGCCCTTGACGTCCTTCAGGGACGTGATCCTGTCGGGGTTCACCACCAGCTTGACGCCGCCGGAGGCGGAGCCGCTGATGATGCGCAGGTTCTCGCCCTGGGACCTGGTGTAGCCGTTGATGGCGGGGGAGGGGCCGATCCAGCCGATGTCGATCGAGCCCGCGTTCAGCGCCTCGATCTCCGAGGGCCCCGCGTTGAACTGCGAGTACGTGGCCTCCGTGCCGCCCAGCTCCTTCTGGAGGATGCCCTCGTGGCTGCCGACAAGGGCGGTGGCGTGGGTGAGGTTCGGGAAGTACCCGATCTTCACGCTGTCCAGTCCTTCAATCTTCTTCGCGCCCGCCGCGATCTTCGCCCGGCCGCTCTGCTCGTCCGCCGCCGAGCCGTAGCC
>NZ_JASKYR010000728.1:0-4622 GCF_041028215.1 Streptomyces flavofungini | reverse complement strand
ATCATCATCGCCGCGTGGCCCGCGGCTTCGGCGACCGAGGTCGGCAGGGTGACCGTGACCAGCATGATCGCCACGTTGGACGAGGCGATGATGCCCGCGGTCGGTCCCGCGGCCCAGCTCAGGCCCGCGAGGAAGGTCCACAGGCAGAGCAGCGCGAGGAAGAGCAGCAGGTGGGAGCCGGTGAGGTAGCCGAGGAAGGTGGAGACCGCGAGGCTCGTGCCGGAGGCCAGGGCCAGTTCGGGGCGGGGGCGCCAGCTCCGCTGGAAGGTGGCGATGGCCGCCTGGAACGCGCCGAAGGCGGAGCTGGCGGCCACCGCGGGGCCGAACAGGGTGAGGCTCACGCCGATGATCAGCGCGAGGCCCGCGGCGCCTCGTGCCGCCACGAGGGGTTCCAGGCGTTTGCGCTCCACCGTCAGGCCCGTGCGGGCTGTCTCTTTCAGCGCGCGAAGCCAGGTCACATCGCGATCATACGGGGCATATCGGGCAGAACGCCGTCCGCTGGGCGGCAGGGCGGACGTCCGCTACGGGAGCCGCGGCCGTTCCCGTCCCACCCGCGCCCGGTCCGCCGCCGCCGTGCCATGGGTCCAGCCCGCCTCGTCCGTGGCGCCGCGCACCCGGGTCGCGGTCGTCGCGGGGAACATGCGCTCGGCGTGGTCGGTGACGGCCACGTCCCGCGCGGCGAGCGCCGGGAGCAGCGAGCCCCTGGACTCCGCGCCGGAGTCCGCCGCCTCGGCGACCGCGTGGTCGCCCGCCGCGGCGAGGCGGGCGCCCATGCGGTGGGCGTAGGCCAGCAGGAAGGTCTGCCGGAAGGTCTTCGTACGCTTGCGGCCGCCCGCGCGCTGGGCCGCCTCCGCCCTGGTCATCGCCGCCGTGCCCTGGACGAGCAGCGAGGTGTGCAGCAGCTCCACCGCCTCCAGATCGGCCTCGAAGCCGACGACCGTCGAGAAGCCGAACGCCTCGTTCCACACCGCGCGGCAGTGGTTCGCCGAGGCCACGGCGTCGAGCAGGATCGCCTTGGCCGTCTCGTACGGCGCGTCCACGCCGACGCGGACCGCGCCGGGGACGTCCTTCGCGTGCGTACGGGCGGCGAGCAGCGCCTCGTCGAGGGAGTACCGGGCCATCAGCTCCTGCGCCTTGGCGGTGAGTGCCTCCGCCTCCTCGGGGTAGCCGGTCGCCTCGGCCTTGGCGAGCAGGGCGCGGACGCGGGTCAGCGTGCGCGGCTCCCCCTCGACCGGTCCAGGCACCCGCTCGCCGGGCGGCGGGCCCACCGGTTCGACCGGCGGCAGGCGCAACAGCAGACGGTAGAGCTCCAGGTACGTGGTGGCCTGCGAGAAGCGGTCGCCGGTGGGTTCCTCGGCCGGGCCCGTCGCGGCGAGCTGGGTCTTCCAGCGGGGCGGCAGGTGGGCGTAGCGGCCGGTCTCGGTGTGGATCAGGGACGCGGCCAGGCGCAGGTGCGGTTCGCGCAGATCGCGGCGGACGAGGCGGAGGACGTCGGCGGGCTGCCAGCCGTGGCGCCAGGCGCGGGTGAGGTACTCCTCGCCCCTGCGGCGCAGCTCCGCGTCGGCGCCGGGGGCCGCCGCGAGGAGGGAGGCGCCGGTGTCGAGGCCGTCGTCGCCGTCGCCGTACAGCGCCGCCGCGAACGCCCTGTCGATCACCGGTTCCATGGCTCAAGGGTAGGGCTGGCCCTACCCTGCTTACGCCCAGCAGTGGTCGTGTGCGGCGGCCCGGCCGACGGTTGGCTCGAGGCATGGACAACAACCCCGCCCCAGACGCCTCCCCGGCCGCCGTGCGGCTCACCGATGTACGCCGCCTCCACCGTGACGCCGCCGGGCGCGACGTGGCCGCACTCGCGGGCGTCGGCCTCGCCGTGCGGGCCGGGACCTTCGTCGCCGTCATGGGCCCCTCGGGGTCCGGCAAGTCGACGCTCCTGCACTGCGCCGCGGGGCTCGACCGGCCGACGTCCGGCTCCGTCGAGGTGGGCGGGACCGAACTGACGGGGCTGAGCGAGCGGCGGCTCACGCTGCTGCGCAGGGACCGCATCGGCTTCGTCTTCCAGGCCTTCAACCTGCTGCCGTCCCTGACCGCCGCGCAGAACGTCGCGCTGCCGCTGCGGCTCGCGGGCCGCAAGCCCTCGCGCACGGAGGTGCGTGACGCCCTCGCCCGGGTGGGCCTCGCCGACCGCTTCCGGCACCGGCCCGGCGAGCTGTCGGGCGGCCAGCAGCAGCGGGTGGCCCTCGCGCGGGCGCTGGTCAGCCGCCCCGCGGTGCTCTTCGGCGACGAGCCGACCGGGGCGCTCGACACCGGTACGAGCCGCCAGGTGCTCCACCTGCTGCGGGGCCTGGTGGACCGGGAGGGCCAGACGACGGTGATGGTCACGCACGACCCGGTGGCCGCCTCGTACGCGGACCGGGTGGTGTTCCTGGTGGACGGCCTCGTGGCGAGCGAGCTGCGGTCGCCGGGCGCGGCAGGGGTCGCGGAGCGGATGGCGGTCCTGGAGAGCACGATGTCGCGGGCGAGCGGTGCCGGGGTGAACGCGTGATGATCTTCCTCGCCTCGCTCCGGGCCCGCTGGAGCAGTCTGCTCGGGGCCTTCGTCGCCGTACTGCTCGGCGTGGGCCTGATCGCCTCCATGGGGCTCGGGCTCGACGCGAGCCTGCGGGCTCCCGACCGGGCGCCGGAGCGGTTCGCCGGGTCGGACGTCGTGGTCATGGGGAAGGACACGCTGACCGTGCCGGTGCGGCGCGGTCCCGACGTCCGCCAGGTGTCCAAGCCGCTCGCTCATCCACACCCTGTGGAAACCGGACTCCTGCGCGAGCTGCGGCGGCTCGGTCCGCTGCGGTTCGACGGCGGCCGGCGGGACGCCGTCGGCACCGACGCCCCGGCGCGCGCCGTCCGCGCGGTGGTCGACGGGCGGGCCCGCGTCCTGACCGGCGCCGGCCGGCGCGCCGCCGACCCCGGCGCGGCCCGTGACGCCGAGGCGCTGGTCGCCGTCAACGCCTTCCTCGGCACGGCGGGCGGGGTGGCCGCGTTCGTTTCGGTGTTCGTCACGGCGTCGACGTTCGCGTTCGTCGTGGCGCTGCGGCGGCGGGAGTTCGGACTGCTGCGGATGGCGGGCGCGACGCCCGGACAGGTGCGCAGGCAGTTGCTCGGCGAGGCGCTCACGGTCGGCGTCGCCGCGTCCGCCGCCGGGTGCGCGCTCGGGGCGTGGGGCGCTCCGCTGCTCGCCGAGGCCCTGGTGGGCGCGGAAGTGGCGCCGGACTGGTTCGCGGTCACGGACGCCACGGCCGGGCTCGCCTCGGGCGCGTGGCCCTTCCAGCTCGCGTTCTGGACCGGGCTCCTGGTGGCCCTCGCGGGCGCCTGGGCCGCATCGCGCCGCGCCGGACGGATCAGCGCGGCGGAGGCGATGCGCGACGCGTCCGTGGACAGCGGTGTCATGCCGTGGAGCCGCCGGGCCGCCGGGGCCCTGCTGCTCGCCCTCGGGCTCGGGCTGCTCGTACACACGCTGGCCACGGACCCGGCCGGGCTCCTGAAGCGCAAGACGTACACGACCCAGCCGATGATCCTGATCACCGCGGCCGCCGCGTTCGCGCCGCTCCTGGTCCGCCCCGTCGTCCGCGCCTTCCGGCTGCCGGGCGCGGTCGGTCTCCTGGTCCGCGAGAACTCCACCGCCTCCGTACGCCGCACCGCCGCCGTCGCGGCCCCCGTCCTGGTGACCGTCGCCCTCGCGGGCAGCCTGCTCGGCTCGGCCCGGACCGTGAGCGCGGCGAAGGCCGCGGAGGCCGGGGAACAGGTGGCCGCCGACCTCGTGATCACCGGGGACGGCCTGCGGACGCCCGCCGTCCGCGCGGTGCCGGGCGCGGCGTCCGTCTCGGCGTCCGCCACCACCGCCGTGTACGTACGGGAGGAGGGCTCGGCGCTCATACGGTCCGACGCCCGCGCGGTCAAGGACCCCGCGGCGCTCGCGGCGACGTCCCGGCTGCCGGTCGTCGCGGGCGACGTGCGCGACCTGGACGACCGGTCGATCGTGGTCAACGAGGAGTGGGAGAAGCGGCGGGTCGGCGAGCGCGTCGGCGTCTGGCTCGGCGACGGGCGGCGCGCCGAACTGCGCGTCGTGGCGGTCCTCGCGCGCGGGACCGGGGACAACGGCGCCTATGTGACCTCGGCGAACGCCCCCTCGGCGGCGGTGGACCGCATCGACGTAACCCTCGCCCCCGGTGCGGACGCCGCCCGTGCCACGACCGCCCTCGCCAGGACCGGCGGCGAGGTCCGCACGGCGGAGCGGTGGCTGGCGGCGACACATCCCCGCACCAAGGCGCAGACCCGCCTCGGCCTGCTGATGCTCCTCGGCATCTCCCTCGCCTACACGGCGATCTCGCTCGCGAGCACGCTGCTCATGGCCGGTTCCGTACGGGGCCCCGAGCTGCGCTCCCTGCGTCTCGCGGGCGCCACGCGCGGCCAGATCCGGCTCGTCCTCGCGGGTGAGGCGCTGGCAGCGGTGGCGGCGGGCACCCTGCTCGGCCTCGCCGTCACCGCCGTCAACCTGGCGGGCCTCTCGGCGGGCCTCGCGCGCCTCTCGGTGCCGTCGGGGGTGGCGGTGCCCTGGGCCGAGGCGGGGGCCTGCGC
>NZ_JASKYR010000727.1:0-3258 GCF_041028215.1 Streptomyces flavofungini | reverse complement strand
CCGCCGGCTCCGGCTCGTAGTAGTAGTCGATGAGCCGCTCGGCGTTGCGCTTGTGGCGCGCCTTGTTCGGGACGAGGAGATTGTCCGTGGACGTGATGTAGCCCTGGTCGGGGATGTGGAAGCCGACGTCCGGGTTGTCGGCCTGGAGCTGCACGATGTCACCGGCCCAGCCCAGGCACGCGGCGATGTCGCCCTTGTCGAGGTCCGAGGTGTAGTCGTTGCCGGTGAAACGGCGGATCTGCTTCTTGTCGACGGCCTTCTGAAGGCGGGCGACGGCCGCGTCGAAGTCGTCGTCGGTGAAGTCGGCGGGGTCCTTGCCCATGTCGATGAGCGTCATTCCGACGGTGTCGCGCATTTCGCTGAGGAAACCGACGCGGCCCTTCAGCCTCGGGTCGTCGAGGAGCTGCGACACCGACGTGATCTCTTTTCCGCCGGTCGCCTTCTTGTTGTACGCGATGACGGTGGAGATGCCGGTCCAGGGATACGAGTACGACCTGCCCGGGTCCCAGTCGGGGTTCCGGAACTGGGCGGAGAGACGGGTGTAGGCGTGCGGCAGGTTCGCCGGGTCCAGTTTCTGCACCCATCCGAAGCGGATGAGCCGGGCGGCGAGCCAGTCGGTGACGCAGATGAGGTCGCGGCCGGTGTCCTGGCCCGCGGCGAGCTGCGGCTTGACCTTGCCGAAGAACTCGACGTTGTCGTTGATGTCCTCGGTGTACTTGACCGTGATCCCGGTGCGCTTGGTGAACGCCTCCAGGGTGGGCCTGCGGTTCTCGTCCTTCTCGTCGACGTCCATGTACTCGGTCCAGTTGGAGAAGGTGATCCGCTTCTCCTCGGTCGAGTGGTCGTCGGACGTCACCTCGCCCTGCCCCTTGCCCGCCGCGGGGATGCCGCAGGCGCTCAGGGCGCCGAGCCCGCCGAGGGCGAGCGCGCCGCCGGTGGCGGCGCGCACCAGGGAACGGCGGGTCAGGGAGCCCCTGCCGGTGCGCAGGCTGCGGTGCATGGCGGCCAGTTGGGCCGGGGACAGGCGGTCGGGCTCGTACTGCTCCATGCGCGTGGTTGCCCTTTCGGGAGGAAGGCGGCCGCTGGTCGCGCGGCCTTGTGGCCCGTGGGCCGTGGCCTGGGTTATCGGTCCCCGAAGATCGTGCGGTGCCAGTCCTTGCGGACCACCGCGGTGTTGTCGAACATGACGTGCTTGACCTGCGTGTACTCCTCGAAGGAGTACGCGGACATGTCCTTGCCGTACCCCGAGGCCTTGTAGCCGCCGTGCGGCATCTCGCTGAGGATCGGGATGTGGTCGTTGACCCAGACGCAGCCCGCCTTGATCTCGCGGGTCGCCCGGTTGGCGCGGAAGACGTCGCGGCTCCAGGCGGAGGCGGCGAGCCCGTAGGGGGTGTCGTTGGCGAGGCGGATGCCCTCGTCGTCGCTGTCGAAGGGCAGGACGACGAGGACCGGACCGAAGATCTCGGACTGTACGGCCTCGCTGTCCTGCGCGGCGTCCGCGATGAGGGTGGGCCTGTAGAAGGCGCCCGGGTGCTTCGGTGCCTCGCCGCCGGTCACCACGCGCGCGTAGGAGCGGGCCCGGTCGACGAAACCGGCGACGCGGTCGCGGTGCGTGTGCGAGATGAGCGGCCCGAGGTCGGTCGCCGGGTCGAACGGATCGCCGAGCCGCACGGTCTCCATCAGGTCGGCGACGCCCTGGACGAAGGCTTCGTAGAGCGGCCTCTGCACGTACGCGCGCGTGGCGGCCGTGCAGTCCTGCCCGGTGTTGATGAGCGCGCCGGCGACCGCGCCGTGCACGGCGGCCTCCAGGTCGGCGTCGTCGAAGACCACGAAGGGCGCCTTGCCGCCGAGCTCCAGGTGCAGCCGCTTGACGGTGGCGGTGGCGATCTCGGCGACGCGCTTGCCGACGCCGGTGGACCCGGTGAAGGAGGTCATGGCGACGTCGGGGTGGCCGACCAGGCGCTCACCGGCGTCCCTGCCCGCGCCGGAGACGATGTTGACGACACCGTCGGGGATGCCCGCCTCGGTGGCGGCCCGCGCGAAGAGCAGCGAGGTGAACGGCGTCAGCTCGGCGGGCTTGAGCACGATGGTGTTCCCCGCCGCGATCGCCGGGAGCACCTTCCAGGCGGCCATCTGGAGCGGGTAGTTCCAGGGCGCGATCGACCCGACGACGCCGATCGGCTCACGGCGTACGTAGGAGGTGTGGTCGCCGGAGTACTCACCGGCCGACTGGCCCTGGAGGTGCCGGGCGGCGCCCGCGAAGAAGGCGGCGTTGTCGACGGTGCCGGGGACGTCGAACTCCCGGCTGAGCTTGATCGGCTTGCCGCACTGCACCGACTCGGCCTGCGCGAACTCCTCGGCGCGCTCGGCGAGGACACCGGCGAAGCGGTGCAGGGCGTCGGAGCGCTCGCCGGGGGTGGCCCCCGCCCACGCGGGGAACGCCTCGGCCGCGGCGGCCACCGCGGCGTCCACATCGGCCTCTCCGGCGAGTTCGTACGTGTACACGTCCTCGCCCGTGGCAGGGTCGACGACGGCGTGCGTGCGGCCCGACGTTCCCTTGGTCAGCCGCCCGGCGATGTACTGGGCGCCGTCCGCGAAGTGTTCCCGCGCCTGGAAGTTGTGCATGACGCTCTCCTCCGCCGTGCTCCCCGTCCCACGAGGCCCGGCGTAGCTCCAGATCGATTTGAGTGCCGATCCTGACAGAGGGGGAAGTGGTCAACAAGTGATTCCGTTGTTGCCTTTTGGTTACGCGACGGAATCTGTCGACCAGGTGTCGAGTTGTCCTGGAAAACCCAGGACGGATTGTCAGTGGTGCGTGCCAGACTCGCGTGCATGACGAAGATCGGCTCGGTGCGCTCGGTGGCGACGCTGCTCGACGCGGTGCGGAGCGGGGAGCGGGTGAGGTACCTGCCCTTCTGGGGACACACCCCGCGCCGGGACGGCACGCTGGACCGGAGCTGCCTCAGCCAGTGGTGGCCGTCGCCCTTCACCGTGGACGGCGTGTCGTACGCGACGGCGGAGCACTGGATGATGGCCGCCAAGGCCCGCCTCTTCGACGACGCCGAGGCCGAGCGGGCGGTGCTCGCGGCACGGACGCCCGCGGAGGCGAAGAAGGCGGGACGGCTCGTGCGGGGCTTCGACGGGGCGGTATGGGAGCGGGAGCGCTTCGCCGTCGTGGTCGAGGGCAGCGCCCACAAGTTCGCCTCGGACCCCGCGCTCGGGGAGTTCCTGCGGGGCACGGGCCGCCGGGTCCTGGTG
>NZ_JASKYR010000726.1:0-4106 GCF_041028215.1 Streptomyces flavofungini | reverse complement strand
GGTCTGCACGGCTTCGTAGAAGTCCCCCCCCCCCCCCCCCCCCCCCCCCCCCCCCCCCCCCCCCCCCCCCCCCCCCCCCCCCCCCCCCCCCCCCCCCCCCCCCCCCCCCCCCCCCCCCCCCCCCCCCCCCCCCCCCCCCCCGCCCAGCACCCACCCCGACGTCCCCGGCATCTCGCTGGCCTTCCGCTACCTCCCGGCCGCCGAGCACGCGGAGATCGGCGGCGACTTCTACGAAGCCGTGCAGACCCCCGGCGGGCTGCTCCTGGCCATCGGCGATGTGGTCGGGCACTCGGTGCGCGCCGCGACCGTCATGGGGGAGGTGCGCCACGCGCTGCGCGCCTACGCCATCGAAGGCCATGCCCCGCACCAGATCCTGCAACGCCTGGAGACTCTGCTGGGCCAGTCCCAGCCGGGCATCACCGTCACCCTGTGCCTGGTCCTGGTCGAACCGGCCCGGCGCCGGCTGCACATCGCCAACGCGGGCCACATCCCCCCGCTGCTGATCGACCCCGAGCAGGGCCCCCGGTACCACCACGAGCACGGCCCGCTGATCGGTCTGCGTCTCCCGCACCCGCCGCCCGTCGTCATCGACATCGCGCCGGGCACCCGCCTGCTGCTGGTCACCGACGGCCTGGTCGAGATACGAGCCGTCCACCTGGACGTCACCCTCGCCACCTTCCGCGAGGCCGTCGCCGAGGGCCCGCAGAACCTGGATGCGATGTGCGACCTGCTCCTGGAGCGCTTCGGCCAGAACAAGGACGACGACATCGCCCTGATCACCGCGCTGTTCGCGTGAGCCACTGCCGCACGGTCCGCTGCGACGCCAACGGCACGGTGCGGCCCGTACCGCGTTGACGTCAGGCACCTTCAGCGCCGGTCCGCAAGCCCCTCAAGGGTGACCGTCCCGGTGCCCGCCGTGCGCGTCTGCCCCAGAAGCGCGAAGAACAGGTCGAGCGGCATCGCCGCCCGCGTCACGCCGAGCACGTGCACTGCGGGCGGCCAGTGACTCACTGTCCAGTCCGGGGCGGGTCGTCCAGCGGCAGGCGGGCCGTGACGCGCTTGCCGACGGCCTCCTTGTGCACGCTCAGATGCCGGGTGATCCGCATGACGATCTCCAGGCCGTGCTGGCCGATCCGGCCGGGGTCGGCGTCGCGGGGCACGGGAAGTGCGGGTTCGGTGTCCCACACGACCACCTCCACCATGCCTCCGGCGATCCGCAGGTCCATCAGCACCGGCCCGGGAGCGTATTTGCGGGCGTTGGTGACCAGTTCGCTGACCACGAGCTGCGTCAGGTCCACCGCCCGCGCAGAAACGATTACGTCATATGAGGTTCGGGCCTGGTCGAGGAAGGCGGCTGCGAGGTGGCGGGCCTCGGCGATGCAGCGGTCATCGCCCTCCAGGGCGTGGCTGGCCCGGAACAGGGTGTCGTCCCCGGTACGTTCCCCGCCGCCATCTCCGGTCGGCATGCATATCCCTCGCTTCCCCCGTTGTCGCGAATGCGCGTACCCGGCCCGCTGTCACTTACGTGCCATGCCGCCTCGGGATAGCCGAGATCGCGTACCCGTGGACCCGGCAGATGAGGCAGAATCATCTGTACAGGCTGATTCAGGAAATCCTAGGCGCAATTAAGGACAGGGTGACCAGCATTCCAGGCAAGGGCTGGCCCGAACGGCTGTCCATCGAGAAGCGGACCATCAATGGCATCCGGGTCGTCACACTGCACGGCGAGATCGATCTCGACACCGTGGCCGCGGTCCGGGACGCCTTGGTGGCGCCGGGTTCCGAAGGCTTTGCCTGCGTCGTGGCGGACCTGAGCGCCGTCACCTATCTGGACTCCAGCGGTACCAATGTCTTCGTCGCCGCCCACCGCGTCATGAACGACGTCGGCGGCTGGCTGCGCATCGCGGGCGCCCGGGAGTCGGTGCGGCGCGTCATCGAGCTCATCGGCCTGGACCTGGCCGTCGACTGCCATCCCACCCTCCAGCAGGCCCTGGCGGGTTAGGGCGTCCGGGGCATGCGGTGCCCCAGGTCAGGCGTTACTGAGGGGTGCGGCGTCGGTCAGGGGGAGCGTGGCGGTGATGCGCTTGCCGACCGCTTCGCGGTGGACGGTGAGGCTGCTGGCGACGCGTTCGACGATCTCCAGGCCGTGCTGTCCGATGCGGCCCGGGTCGGTGACGCGGGCCTCGGGCACCGTGGGGTCGCTGTCCCACACCACGATCTCCACCATGCCGCCGACGACGCGCAGATCCATCAGGACCGGCCCGGGGGCGTACTTGGCCGCGTTGGTGACCAGCTCGCTCACGACCAGTTGGGTGAAATCCACCGCGCGGGGCGACACGTCCACCGCGTGCTCGGTGCGTGCCTTCGCCAGGAAGCCGGCGGCGAAATGGCGTGCCTCGGCGATGCAGCCCTCCTGCCCGTCCAAGGCGTGGCTGGCCTGAATCAGGGTGTGTGGCCGCGCTTCGTCCTCGCCGCCGCTCTCCGGTCCCGCTTCCATGCGTCCCTCATTCCTGTGCTCTGCGCGGGACTGCGTGTACCCGACAGGCTCTCATTTGACGCACTCCCCGCCGTCGCGAAGCTGCATGAGTCCAGATAAGCGCAGCCACTCGCGCTGTGCAGCAGATCGCGTGCTTTGCGTCCCTGCGGTGAGGCACAATCACCACATCAACGGGATCCAACAGCGTCGGGACAACGGTGACGAGCATCCAGGAACCAGGCCGGCCCAACCGGTTGAGCATCGACGAACAGACCGTCGACGACATCCGTGTCGTCCTGTTGGGCGGCGAGATCGATCACGACACGGCGGGGGCCGTCCGTGAGTCCATACTGCGTACGGCCGGCGCGGGCGCCCAGCGTGTCGTGGCGGATCTGAGCAGCGTGACGTTCCTGGACTCCAGTGGCATCAACGTATTCCTGGCCGCGGGGCAGCTCATCAGCGACGGCGGCGGCTGGCTGCGTATCGCCGGAGCCCAGACACCCGTACGACGCGTCATCGAGATGATCGGCCTGAACCTGGTGATCGACTGCCACCCCAGCGTCGACCAGGCGCTGGCCGGATAGGTCAACGGGGGAGGGGCGGGCTCCCCGCACGAAGAAACCGGCGGTCACGCGGGATGACGGCCCCGGCGGGGCAGGCGGCGCGGAGCACGACGTCCAGCGCCCGCTGGGGGTCGGCGGTGTACATGCCGCTCGCCCAGGCGGCGTTGGCCTCGATCACCGACCAGCGTCCCTCCGCGAGGCCCACGTCCACGACGATGGCGGAGGGCAGCGTGTCGCGGCACGCTGCCAGCAGCTCCGCCCCGAAGGCGGCGGCGTCGTCGCTCAGCGGGCCAAGGGCGAGCCGCCCGTGGCGCGCGTAGCGGCTGCCGGTGTGCACGGCGCCGTCGAGCAGATGCAGCCGGTATTCCGCGGCGAACTCCACCACATCGCTGATCAGCACCGGAGTCAGCGGATCCACCGCGTCCGGTCCCGGCAGCCGTGATCCGTCGGTGTAGATCCGGGCCGGAATCCCTTTGTCGTTGGGCGACTTGACGAAGGCGGGCCGCCGCAGGCCATAGGCCTCCCGGATGGGCCCGAAGGCGATCTCGCGCCCGGTGAACTCCCGGGGCAGCCGGGCCAGCCAGTCCTCGGGAGCCTCCGACAGGGCGATGCCCAGAGCCGGTGCCACGGCGTCCGCGAAGGCGGGCCCGGCGTGCAGATGCTCGCCGCGCAGCTCGGCCGGTACGGCGAAGGTGGGCAGTTGGACCGTCCGCAGGCCGCGGTGGTGCGCGGCCTCCCGGAGAGTCTGTGCGGATGCGGTGAGCCGGGGCGGCAGGACGAGGTTCACGAGCACGGATCATCGCGCACGAGCCGTGGCCGCGCCCACCCATTTAGCGTCGGTGGGCCCGGCCCGCTCCGGCCCGGCTTCGGCGGGCTCTCTCAAGGCTCCGGATCACCTGTTGTGCTGCGCGGAGTGCTTGTGGTGCTTGACGGAGTGGTGGTGGTGAGCCGGGCCGTGCTTCGCGTGCCGCCGGTCGGGGCGCGGCACGTCGGACTCGCTGTGCCAGCCGGAGGGTTCGATCACTCCGACGAAGCCGTTGGCCTGGTTSAGCTCGTAGGTGTGGCCG
>NZ_JASKYR010000725.1:0-4369 GCF_041028215.1 Streptomyces flavofungini | reverse complement strand
CCCCCGAACCGCTGAAGCCGCCCCGCAGACCGCCCGCCCCGGTCACATCGATCTGCRCCCGCTCGTCGCCCTCGCCGCCGGGACCCATGCAGGCGCCGGTCAGCCACTGGCCGCCCGACTGGTACTCCGGGAAGCCGTCGATGAGGACGGCGGCTCCCCGGTAGTCGAGCGTGCGGTGCAGGGTGACCGGCGAAGGCACCGGAGCCGCCTCGTCCAGGACGAGCACCGCCAGATCGCCCTGCGCCTTGCCGAACGGCGGCACCCAGTGCCCGGCCTCCACCGTCGCGGTGCGGCACGGGGTCCTGGCCAGGCCCTGGAGCAGCGGGAACTCGACCTGTACGCGGTCGGGGCGCCCGCCCGTCACGGTGTCCCGGATGACATGGGCGCAGGTGAGCACCCGGTCACCGCCGAACAGCACCCCCGCGCCGAGGACGTCGCCGCCCCCGGACGCGGACCACCGCCGCAGCCGCACCCGCCAACTCCCGTGGTCCGCGCGGGCGTTCCCGTCCGCGCCGACCGCCACCCGGCCGTCCCCCATGTTTCCTCAGGATAGGCGCGGGAGGCGGCGATGACGCCTGGGCTGCATGGGGAGGCAGTGAGAACCTCGCTCAGGGCCCCGTGACCGGGAACGCCACGTCGCACACCTCGTCCTCGGGACCGGCCGACGGCCAGTCGGTGAAGTACACCTCACGGCACGGTCCGGCCAGGGAGAGGCCCTGCTCGGCCGCCCAGGCCTCCACGGCGTCGAAGGCCGCGATGATCTGCGGATAGGCCACCTGCGCCTTGGTGATCCGGGTGTAGGCGAGCCGGTGCGCGGGCTCGACGCGCACCTTGGCATCGGTGGCGCGCCCCTGGTCCGCGGCCCAGGCGCGCGCCGCGTCGGCGTCGACGACCGGCACACAGGACTCGGCGGGCCCGTCGCTCTCCTCGGACACGTCCGCGTGGTAGACCACGAAGTGCGGTGCCGCGAGGCCCCCGCACCGCTCCTCGGCCGCCCGTTCCAGACGCTCGGCGGAGCCGCCGATCCAGGCGGGCAGCTCGTGGGCGCTGACGTGGCGGGTCTCACTGAGGACGTACCTCTCCGGCACGTCCACGGTCTTCACCTCGAATGTCGCGTACAACTCGGCGTTCCTTCCCGAAAGTCGTCCACGGAGGTAGCGCGCGAGCGTCCGCTGTCCGGCCAGGCGCTCCTCGATCCCGGCCCAGTACGCGTCGAGCGACCGTGCCGCCCGCTCCCCGTCGAGCTCCACCATCTCGGCGATGCCCGCGAGGGGCATGTCCAGGCGGCGCAGGAGCGCGACCGTGCGGGCGCGCTCGATCTGGCCGGTGCGGTAGTAGCGGTAGCCGCTGGCCTCGTCGACGTGCGCGGGCGCGAGCAGCCCCAGACGGTCGTAGAGCCGCAGCGCCTTCGGCGAGAGCCGCGCGCGGGCGGCGAACGCGCCGATGGAGAGCAGCTCCTGGCCCTGGTCCTTCGCTGGTCGCTGGTTCACGGGATCATCCTCCGTCACCGGGCCGTCCGGCCCGGTGACGAGGACTGTGGAGTCTGCCCCAGGGGCAAGGTCAACGGCCCCGCGGAAACCACCGCCCTCCGCAGGTCATCCCTCCTTCGGCCCGAGCCCCGTATAGGCACCCCAGATCCGCGGCGGCAGGGTGTTCCCCCGCTCGGACTTGTCGCCGCCGGTCCCGGAGAGCGGCAGCAGCCGCGGCTCGTCGGGGCGCAGCCGGAACAGCGTCACGGCGGTGGACAGGTCCTTGGTGAACCCCGTGAACCACGCGGTGCGCAGCCGGTCCTGGTCGCCCGTGCGCCCCGCGGAGACACCGGGCCCGAAGCCCCTGGCGCCCGCGTGCAGGGCTTCGGTGACCTCGCGGGCGACCTCGGGGTCAAGGGCCCGCCCGGCCGCGGGCGGCGTGAGACCGGGCAGGGCCTCACCGTCCTTGACGACCTTGGTCACGGAGTACGGGTCGTGCCGGGTGCCGCCGCTCGCGAAGGTCCCGTAGGCGGTCGCCATCCGGATCGCGCTCGGCGTCGACGTGCCCACGGGGAACTCCGCGTCCGCCTTGGCCATGCTCTGCGGCAGCAGCCCCGACGCCACGGCGGTGTCGCGGACCTTGGCGGGCCCGACGTCCTTGCCGAGGCGTACGTAGGTGGCGTTGCCGCCGGGATGGAGCGCCTCGCTGAGGGTGGGGTGGTCCGGGTCCGGCGGCCCCACCGCCGGGGTCAGCGTGCCGTCGGCGGCGTAGTAGCTGTCCGCCAGGACGCTCTGGTGCGAGCCGGGGACCGACTCCGGCGTCAGGGGCTCGGCCGCGGCCCGCACCTCGCGCCGCCCCCCCCGTGCTGGAGCGCGGCGGCGAGGACGAACGGCTTGAAGGCGGAGCCCACGGGGACACCGGAGGTGTCGGCGTTGTTGGAGAAGTGCTTGGTGGCGTCGCGCCCGCCGTACAGCGCCACCACCGCCCCGTCCGACGGCCGCACGGAGGCGGCGCCGACCTGCGCGTACCGGTCGGCGGCGCGCCGCTTGGGGTCGGTGTCGCGCTCCAGCACGTCCCGCACGGCCCGTTCGAGGCCGCGCACCTTGTCCTTGTCGAAGGTGGTGTGGATCTGATGACCGCCGCGGGCGAGGTCCTTGTCGGTGAGCCCGGTGCGCTGCTTGAGGTACTTGTTGGCGACGTCGACCAGGTAGCCGGTCTGTCCGCCGAGGCTGGTGGAGCGCGACTCCCGCCGCGGCTCGGGGAACTCGCGGTACGTGGCACGCTCCCGCTTCGACATGAGCCCGGCGTCGACCTCCCGGTCGAGGATCCAGGACCAGCGCTCGCGCGCCCGCTCGTGGTTGGCCCGGCTGACCGAGGGGTCGTACAGGTCCGCGCCCTTCAGGAGCGCGGCGAGCAGCGCGCCCTGGCTCGGGTCCAGCTTCCTGGCGGGAATTCCGTAGTAGGCGTGGGCGGCGGCCTCGATGCCATTGGCGCCCCGCCCGAACCAGCTGCTGTTGAGGTATCCCTTGAGGATCTCCTCCTTGCTCTTCTTCCGGTCCACCTTCAGGGCGATGACGAACTCCTTGACCTTCCGGGTGACCGTCTGGTCCTGGGAGAGGTAGGTGTTCTTCACGTACTGCTGGGTGATGGTGGAGCCGCCCTGGGTCTCCTTGCCGCTGACCGTGCTGACCACCGCGCGGCCCAGGCCCTTCAGGGAGACTCCGGCGTCCTTGTAGAAGGTCTCGTTCTCGGCGGCGATCACCGCGTCCACGGCGGCCGGGGCGATCTGGTCGAGCTCCACGCTCTGCCGGTTGATCTCGCCGGTGCTCACCATCTGGGTGCCGTCGGACCAGTAGTAGACGTTGGCCTCGCGCTGGGCCGCCGCGTTCTCGTCGGGGATGTCCACGCTCGTGTACACGGCGACGAAGGCCCCGACGAGGGCCAGCGCGGCGAGGGAGGCGGAGCCGAGGAGCTGCCGCCACGACGGCAGCCAGCGCCGCACCCCCGAGCGCCCCGTACGCGGGTAGTCCACGCGCCGCCGCCGGTCCGGGCGCCGGCCGGGACGCCGCCGGCCGCGGCGGCGCTCCGTCTTCCCTTGCGCATGAGTTCCCATGCCGGGGAGGAGGGCGCCGCACGCGGCCGGGTTGGTCAGGAACCTGTTTGCCGTACGTAACAGCGGTCGGCCCGCGCGGGCGGGGCCGGGGTCAGCGGATCTTGCTCAGCGCGCCCTCCTGCTTGAACGCGGAGAAGCCGTTGGCCCAGAGCTGGTTGACCCGCGAGCGCTCGGCGCTGTTGGGCCGGGCGTTGGTGCACGAGGTGCCGGGGCCACCACCGGACATCAGCTCGCTGCACGGGCCCGAGTAGTGGTCGGGCAGACCGAGGACGTGCCCGGTCTCGTGGGCCGTCACACGGGTGGAGTTGTACTGCTGGTTCTGCCGGTAGTCCAGGAAGATGTAGCCGCGACCGTGTCCGTCGGTGGAGGCGTAGGACCCGCGCGAGTCGTTGCCCTCGCGGTACTCGAAGTCGTAGCCGCTGCTGGACTCCTGGAGCCGCACATTGGTGACGGAGGAGTTCCAGATCGACGTCGACTGCGATATCTGGCTGCGGAAGCTGGGCGCCCGGCTGGTGCTGTAGCGGACGGTGACGACCTGGATGCCGGGCTTGGCCGCCTGCTTCTCCAGCGCCGACTTCATCACGGCCTCGAAGAACTGCCGGTTCGCGGCCTCGTTCTTCTCGCCCGACTTCGACGCGGTGTACGCCGAGACGGCCGTGTTCGCCGAAGCGCCCGAGCCGACGGCCGGTGCGGGGGCCGCGAACGCCGTGGGGGCGGTCAGGGCGGCCACGAGCGCGGCGGAGCCGAGGGCGGCGACGGCGTAGGTTCTGGTCTTCATCATGGGGG
>NZ_JASKYR010000724.1:0-4927 GCF_041028215.1 Streptomyces flavofungini | reverse complement strand
GCATCGGAGGCGGACGCGGCAGCAGTCTCAGCCGCAGCAGGAGCGGGAGCAGCCTCAGCGGCACCACGAACAGGCGCGGCATCGGCAGGATCGGGAGCGGACGCGTCCCCGGCGGCAGCGGAGGCGGACCCGGCATCGGCGGCACCGGAGGCGGACGCGGCAGCGGTAGTCGGTGCTGCACCGACTACATCAGCCGGTGCTGCGCCAACTCCGGACGCCGGTACGGAGTCGGCAGCTCCGGACACCGGTACAGCGGCGCCAGCTCCGGACACCGACACAGCGGCGGCGCATCCGGGCACCGGTACAGCGGCGGTGCCCCCGGACGCCGGTACGGAGGCGTCGACCCCGGACACCGGTTCAGCGGCGCCAGCTCCGGACACCGACACAGCGGCGGCGCATCCGGGCACCGGTACAGCGGCGGTGCCCCCGGACGCCGGTACGGAGGCGTCGACCCCGGACACCGGTTCAGCGGCGCCAGCTCCGGACACCGACACAGCGGCGGCGCATCCGGGCACCGGTACAGCGGCGGTGCCCCCGGACGCCGGTACGGAGGCGTCGACCCCGGACACCGGTTCAGCGGTGCCGGCCCCGCGCACCCGTCCAGGGGTGTCAGCCCCGGGTGCCTCGGAAGCAGGCGAGGCCGAGGGCCTCGTGGGAGGGGGTGGGGCGGGCCGCAGCCCGGGAGTGCCCGCACCCCCCGCGCGGGTGCGCAGTACCTCGGTGTGGGCCTCGCGGACCGGTGGGCCCGGTTCCACGCCCAGTTCGTCCAGGAGTCTGCCGCGCAGTTCGCGGTGGACGGCCAGGGCCTCCGCCTGGCGGCCCGTGCGGTGCAGGGCCAGCATCAGCTGGCGGTGGAAAGCCTCGCGCAGCGGATGCCGTGCCACCAGGGCGGTCAGTTCGGGGGCCAGCGCCGCCAGGCCCGTGCCGAGCCCGAGCGCGGCGTCGTAACGCCACTCAAGGGCGAGCAGCCGCGCCTCGCGCACGCGGGGCAGGAGGGGGTGGTCCGCGAGCGGCCCGGTCAGCCCGCTCAGCGGCTCACCGCGCCACAGCGCGAGCGCCGCACCGGCTTCGGAGGCCGCCCGCGCCCAGTCCCGCTCGGCGTGCGCCGCCCGCGCCCGCGTCACCCGGCGCTCGAAGACCCGTACGTCCAACTCGCCCTCGCCGACCCGCAGCCGGTACCCCGGCGGCACCGCGCGCAGCCGCTCCGGGTCGTCGAGGAGCCGCCGCAGCCGCGTCACGTGGTTCTGGAGCGAGGCCCGCGCGGAGGGCGGCGGGGCGTCGCCCCACAGCGCGTCCTCCAGGGCGCCCAGGGAGACGGCCTTGTCCGGTTCAAGGAGCAGCGCGGCGAGGAGAGCGCGTCCCTTGGCACTCCGTACGGGCTGCGGCTCGCCCGCGGCGTCGAAGACGGC
Organism: Streptomyces flavofungini; assembly: GCF_041028215.1. Lineage (GTDB taxonomy): Bacteria > Actinomycetota > Actinomycetes > Streptomycetales > Streptomycetaceae > Streptomyces > Streptomyces flavofungini_B. The sequence continues at coordinate 3,518 of NZ_JASKYR010000724.1, read as the reverse complement.
GGGCGCCCCGAGAAGGCCGAAACGCAGCCCTGGCGGCGGTCCGGGCCGCAGCCCCGACCGCTCCTCCGCCCACCGCTTCCGCCGCTCGTCCACGCCGTCCCCCGTGGCCGGCCCTCACGTGTCGGCCGACCGTTGGCCACATGTTAGCGATCTGTTGGCGGGGCCTGATCTGATCACCGCATCGGACCTGACCCGCCGGTACGCGCGCACAGCGCGTGACTCGGGGGAGTGTCGCCGCCGCGGTCGGGTCCGGGGGCAGAGAGAGAGCCCCGGTCGGCGGAGGTGAACGACCGGGGCTCTTGTCCTGCCCGCACGCCACGGCCAGGACCCCCGGGGCTCTTGGCCCGAGTTCGCCCCGGCGCGGTACCGCCGCCGCTCAATGGGCCGCCGGCAGCCGCACCGTGAACTGCGAACCCCGGCCCGGCACGCTCTCCGCCGTCACCGTGCCGTCGTGCGCCTCCACGAGTTTCCGCACGATCGACAGGCCGAGGCCGCTGCCGCCCGTCGCCCGCGTACGGGACTTGTCCGCGCGCCAGAAGCGGTCGAAGACGTACGGCAGATCGGCGGGCTCGATACCGGTGCCGGTGTCGGCGACCTCGATCAGGACGGCGTCGGCCGTGCCGCGGCAGGTGACGCGGACGCTGCCGCCCGCGGGGGTGTGCCGCACCGCGTTGGAGACGAGGTTGCCGACCGCCTGCCGCAGCCGCAGCGGATCGGCCGTCAGCCAGGGGTCGCCGAGCGCGGTGGCCCTGAGCTTCACCCCGGCCGCGTCCGCGCGGGCCTGGTGCGCCGCCGCCACCTGCTCGGCGATGTCGGCGGCGCGCACCGGTTCCCTGTGCAGCCGGAGCGTGCCCGCGTCGGCCGCCGCCAGGTCCTGGAGGTCGTCGACGATGTGCTGGAGCAGCAGGGCCTCTTCGAGGAGCGAGGTGACCAGTTCGGGGTCGGTCTCGACGACGCCGTCCTCGGCGGCCTCCAGCCAGCCCCGGATGTTGGAGAGCGGGGTGCGCAGCTCGTGCGCGACATCGCTGACCATGGCCTTGCGCTGCTCCTCAAGGGCCTTGCGGTGGGCCGCCATGTCGGCGAAGGCGGCGGCGAGCTGGCTGATCTCGCCCGCCGAGCGGGTGGCCTCGGCGGGGACGGGGTCGCCGGGCTCGCCCGTCTTCATGCGCCGCGTCGCGGTGGTCAGCGCGCGCAGCGGCCGGGTCAGCCGGGTCGCGGCGAACGCGGTCACGGCGACCGTGGCGGCGAGGACGGCCGCGGCGAGACCGGCGAGGCGGGTGGTGTTGTCCCGGGAGAGGCTGAAGCCGGGGTCCCTGCGGGAACCGTCCGGGCTGGTGATGAAGAGCAGGGCGGGCGCGGAGACGTAGGGCACGAGCTGCTCGCGCCGCGCGCTGTCGACGCAGGCCTCGCGGGAGTCGTCGTCCGTGGTGCGGGAGCCGAGGGGGTCGGGGGCCTCGGTGGCGCCGCCGGTCCCGGGCTCCGCCCGCCGCGCCTCCTCCTCGGGGCCCGGCGAGTCCCGGGGGAACGGGTCGACGGGCAGGACGTACGAGCCGTACGTCGGCACCGCGCCGACCGGCTTCGGTCCCGTACGGCCGCTCAGGTCGAGGCCGACGGGGACGGCCTTCAGGCCACCGCGCTCCATACAGGCGCCCGCGACGGCGTCGAGCTTCTTGAGTGCCTTGCGTTCGGTCGCGGTGGGCATGTCGAGCTCGGGGGCACCGCAGCCCATCTTGCTCGCCACCGAGGGGTCGCCACCGACGCGGACGGAGGGGCGTCCGCCGGGCGCGGTGACGACCTCGGGGGTCATCCCGACCTTCGTCAGACAGACCGCGCTGGTGTCGGCGGCCGCCCGCAGCCGGGCGCGCTCCGACTTGGTGAGGCGGTAGGGACCGACCACGCGCGGGTCGATGCGGTCGCCCGCGGTGTCCTCGCCGGAGCGGCCGGGGGTCAGTGTGGTGTCCACGGCGAGCGGGTCGAGGACGGCGGAGGCGTTCGGGGGCAGCGCGAGGTGTTTGGCGGGGGCGGCGGAGTCCACGATGACCTTGCGGTCCTGCGTGGTGAGGGCGATGCGCCGCCCGGTGTCACGGGACAGCTCGCGCACCGTCCTCTCGGCCCCGCGCCACGAGGGCGCCCCGGCACCGACGCCGAGCAGCCGGTCGTAGATCCGGGCGTCGTCGGCGAGCACCTGGCCCTGCTCCTGCCGGAGCGCCCCGGAGGTGGTCTGCGCGGCGAGCCACGCGGTGGCGGCGACGGACACCACGGACACGAGCACGGAGACGGCGAGCAGCCGGGCGAGCAGGCTGCGCCGCAGGGGGATGTCACGCGCCACGGCGCACCAGGGGCCCGGCGTCGGGCTCACCCTGCGGGGGCGGTGCCGACGCCAGCTTGTACCCCACCCCGAAGATGGTGAGGAGCCGTGTCGGGTGCCTGGGGTCCGTCTCTATCTTCTTGCGCAGGTTGAGGATGTGTACGTCGACCGTGCGCGCCGATATGTAGCCCGACGAGCCGTGGATGCGGTCCAGGAGCTGGGGGCGGGTGAAGACGCGGTCCGGCTCGCCCGCCATGGCGGTCAGGAGGTCGAACTCGCCGGGCGTGCAGTCGACCGGGCGGCCCTCGACCGTCACCTCGTGGCGCAGCGGGTCGACCACGACGTCACCGGCCCGCAGCCGCTGCCGGTCGGCGCCCGGCGGCGGCAGGTGGATGCCGCAGGCGCGGCGCAGCAGCGTCCGCACGCGGGCCATCAGCTCGCGGGGACTGTACGGCTTGGTGAGGTAGTCGTCGGCGCCGAGATCGAGACCCGCGAGGAGGTCGTCCTCCGTGGAGCGGGCGGTCAGCATCAGGATCGGCAGCCGCGCCAGCTCCGGCGGGCCGCCGCCGTACCGCAGCGTCCGCGTGACGGCGAGGCCGTCCGTGCCCGGCATCATGACGTCGAGGATGAGCAGGTCGGGCGGCTCGTTCCGGAGCGCGCGGAGGGCGGCGTTCCCGTCGTGGACGACGGCGACCGAGTGGCCCTCGCGCTCCAGATAGCGGCGGACCAGCTCGGCCTGTTTCTCGTCGTCCTCCGCGACCAGGACAGCAGCGCACATGGGGTCGAGGATAGGCACGGTCCGCCGCGGGGTGTGCGGCGAGAGCCGTCGGGGCCGCCGTCCTGACAGGATGCTCATATCTCACCGCGCCGCGCCGCCCCGGTGCCTGCGCCCCCGGGTTCCGATGCCGGTGCCCGGTGAAGGTTGCGGTGCCCGGCGCAGGTTCCGGTGCCCGGCGCGGGGCCGCTCGCCCGCGGGCCCGCGGGCGCCGCGGAGGCATGCTCGCGGTCCCCGTCCATCTGAACCGCCAGCACCGCCGCGCTCCGTCGGCGGGCGACACCGTGGCCCGCCCCGCGACATGGGCCCCGCCTCACGCCACGGGTCTCCGCCTCGCCACGTGGGCCCCCTCACGCCATGGAGCCGCGCCTCACGCCATGGCGCCGCACCTCGCCACGTGGGCCCCCGCCCCACGCCATGGGGCCGCGCCTCACC
>NZ_JASKYR010000723.1:0-4063 GCF_041028215.1 Streptomyces flavofungini | reverse complement strand
GACGCCCCCGTGACCAGGACCGCCCCCCCCCCCCCCCCCCCGTCCTGCTCTGCTCGCTCGCGGCGGCCCGCGTACGCCGCAGGGCGCCGGCCCTCGCGGGCCTCGCGGTCGCGGCGGTCCTGGTCACGGGGGCGTCCCTGGCGGTGGCCGACGACATCCTGCCCGGCGGTCTGACGGCACCCGTGGAGGGCGGGCTCGGCAGGAACCGGGTGCTCCTGTGGCGGGACGCGCTCGGCATCGCGGAGCGCGAGCCCGCGATGGGCGTGGGCCCCGGCCGGTTCAGCGAGGTCAGACCGCTGCTGACGCACCACACGCTGGCCGACGGCAAGCCCCACTCGGCCCCCCTCCAGCAGGCCTCCGAGCAGGGAGTGGTGGGTCTGGCGCTGCTCGCGGCGGTGTTTGGCTGGCTGCTCCACGCGCTGTGGCGCTCGCCGCGCTCCACGCAGGTCGTGCTCTCGGCGGGCGCGGCCCTGACGGCGCTGACGGTCGTGGCGACGGTGGGCAACGCGCTCAGCGTGACGACGGTGACCGCGGCGGCGGGACTCCTCGCGGGCATCGCCACGGCCCGGCCGCTGGAGGACGGGCCGCCGGAGGGGCTGCCGCCCGCCCCCTGAACGTTCCCGGGCCGTCTCTTCCGTCCCTCAGGGAGGTCAGGCCGGTTCCGGTCAAGGAGGCCGGGCCGGTTCAGCGGATCGTGCCGCGCAGCCGCAGCCGCTGCCTGATCGCACGGACGGCGGACTCCGCGTCGTCCACGGTCACCGTGAACTTGTGGCCGTCGCACAGGCTGAGCACCAGCGCCTCACCCCGTCGCACGACGACGGCGGTGCCCTTCTCCGGACGCCAGCGGTAGCCCCAGCCGCCCCACTGCCGTGGTGTGACGGCGGGCGCGAACTCGGCGCCGACGACGGTCGAGAGCGGGATGTGCCGGCGCGGCAGGCCGAGATGGCCGCAGCGCACCTCCAGGCAGTCGTCGTCGACCTTGACGGCGACATGGACGAAGGCGAGCGTCCCGAAAAGGATCAGGAACCCGGCGGCGATGCAGCCCACCACCGACATGACCAGGGCGGCGATGCCCGTGGTCCACATGGACTCGACCGCGATGACGATGCCGAGCGCCAGGAAGGCGGCGCCCGCGCAGGCGAGCAGCCACTGCACGCGGTTGGTCGCGCGGCCGGTCCACACCGCGGGCGAGCTGCCGGAGCCCGCTCGCTCGTCGCGCTCCTCTTCGGCTGGGTCCTTCATGCCTTCGAGACTACTCAGATTCCCCCGCGACACCACCGCGTCACTGAGCGTGCGCGGCGGGCCGCTCCCGGAGGGCGAGGCAGAGCGTGGTCTAAGAGCGTGCCGACGGACCTCAGACGGCGGGGCTGACCTGCGCGAGGAAGCGTCCCTCGGCGTAGCTGAGCGCCGCCCTCGGCAGGCGCTCCTCGCGCCCGCTGAGCAGGACGGTGAGGCCGGGGGCCGCGGGCGCGGCGTCGGGGCCGGGAAGCGCGTCGGTCCTGCGCAGCGCCTGGGCGGCGACCGCTCCCGCCGAGCCGTGCAGGACGAGGGGCGTGCGGTCGGACCGCCGCACGGCGGCACGGATACGCTCCGCGACCAGCTCGTAATGGGTGCAGCCCAAGACGACGGCCCTTACATCGGCGGGGGTACGGGCAGCGGCGGCGGCGATCGTCTCGTCGATGGCCTTCTCGTCCGCGTACTGCACGGCGTCGGCGAGACCCGGGCAGGCCACCTCGGTGACATCGGCGGCACCGGCGAACCGCTCGATGAGGTCGCGCTGGTAGGGGCTGCCCGTGGTGGCGGGTGTGGCCCAGATGGCGACCCGGCCGCCACCCGCCGCCGCGGGCTTGATCGCGGGGACGGTGCCGATGACCGGGATGCCCGGCTCCAGGCGGGCCCGCAGCGCGGGCAGCGCGTGCACGGAGGCGGTGTTGCAGGCCACGATCAGCGCGTCGGGGCGGTGCGCGGCGGCGGCCTCCGCGACGGCGAGTGCGCGCCCGGTGAGGTCCCGCGCCGTACGCGGTCCCCACGGCATGCCGTCGGGGTCCGAGGAGAGCACGAGATCGGCGTCGGGCCGCAGGCGGCGTACCGCGGCCGCCGCGGCGAGCAGTCCGATTCCGGAGTCCATGAGCGCGATCTTCACCCGGTCACCATAGTCGATGGGCCCCTCAGGACCCCTCGCGTGGGGCAGACTTCGGCGGATGAGCGCCCTCGCCTGGATCGCCGCCGTATCGCTCGCCGCATGGCTGTGGCTGCTCCTTGGCCAGGGCTTCTTCTGGCGCACGGACGTGCGGCTGCCGCCACGGCGTGAGCCCGCCGAGTGGCCGTCGGTCGGTGTCGTCGTGCCCGCGCGGGACGAGGCGGCCGTACTGCCCGGGAGCCTGCCGTCGCTGCTCGCCCAGGACTATCCGGGGCGCGCCGAGATCTTCCTCGTCGACGACGGCAGCACGGACGGCACCGGCGACCTCGCCCGCCGCCTCGCCGAGCGGCACGGCGGTCTGCCGCTGACCGTCAGCTCCCCCGGTGAGCCGCCCGCCGGATGGACCGGAAAGCTCTGGGCCGTACGGCACGGCATCGCGCTCGCCCGCGCCCGCGACCCGGAGTACCTGCTCCTGACGGACGCGGACATCGCGCACGGCCCCGCCTCGCTGCGCGACGCGGTGGCCGCCTCGCACGCGGGCGGCTTCGACCTGGTCTCGCAGATGGCCCGGCTGCGGGTGGAGAGCGCCTGGGAGCGCCTGGTGGTCCCGGCGTTCGTCTACTTCTTCGCGCAGCTCTACCCCTTCCGGTGGATCGGGCGCAGGGGTGCGCGCACCTCGGCGGCGGCGGGCGGCTGTGTGCTGCTGCGCGCGGACGCCGCCGAGCGGGCCCGGATTCCGGACGCCATCCGGCACGCGGTGATCGACGACGTGGCGCTCGCGCGGGCGGTGCGCCGCTCGGGCGGCCACATCTGGCTGGGACTCGCCGAACACGTCGACAGCGTGCGCCCCTACCCCCGCCTCGCCGACCTGTGGCGCATGGTCGCGCGCAGTGCGTACGCACAGCTGCGGCACAATCCGCTGCTGCTCGTCGGCGCGGTGGCGGGACTGGCCGTGGTCTATCTGGCGCCGCCCGCCGCCCTGTTCGCGGGGGCGGCCGCCGGGGACGTCGCGGCGGCCGTGCTCGGCGGCCTGGCGTGGCTGGTGATGACCGGGACCTATCTGCCGATGCTGCGCTACTACCGGCAGCCGCCCTGGCTCGCCCTCGCGCTGCCCTGGACCGCCTTCCTGTACCTCCTGATGACGGTGGACTCGGCGGTGCGGCACTACAGGGGGCGCGGCGCGGCGTGGAAGGGCCGTACGTACGCGCGCCCCGAGCCCGCGCCCGAACAGCGCTGAGGGCCGCTCGGGGCGGGCGGCGGCAGGGCCCGGGCGCTCACTTCCTGCCCGGCGTCCAGTTCATGCCCCAGCCATAGGCGCGGTCGATGGTGCGCTGCGGGCTCACGCCGCGCTCGGGCACGAGGTACTGGGCCTCGCGCTGCACGACGAGGTCGCCGCCGGTGTTGGTGAGCAGGGCGAGGGCACAGACGGTCGAGGGCACGGTGCACTCGTCGAGCGAGAAGTCCACCGGTGCGCCGTGCTGCGGCTGGAGGGTGACGGTGGCGTTGAGGTCGGCGAAGCTGCGGGCGCCTTCGTAGATCGTCACGAAGATGACGATGCGGCGGAAGTCCTTGATGTGGTCGAGGTTGATGGTGAGGTTCTCGCCCGCGGCGACGGCTCCGGTGCGGTCGTCGCCGTCGAGGAGCATGTACGGAGGCTGGTGCAGCGCCCCGAAGGCGTTGCCGAGCGCCTGGACGACGCCCTTGCGGCCGTCGGCGAGTTCGTAGAGCGCGCAGAGGTCCAGGTCGAGGTCGGCGTGCATGGCGACCGCCCTGCCGAGCTTGGCGCCCCACCCCTTGAACTGCTTGCGCACCTGCCAGTTGAGGTTCACGCGCATGGCGCCCGATGTGCCGCCCTGCTTCGTCAAGGAGACCGACGGGGCGTCCTTCGTCAGGGTGACTTTGGTGAGGCGGACGGGGGCGGCG